>CACZAW010000041.1 GCA_902779225.1 uncultured Ruminococcus sp.
GCAAGCCAGATCAAAGTACGGAGCTAAGCGTCCGAAGAGAAAATACGGAATGGACAACACAAAGGTAATCATTCATTGAGTTCTTGTTATCTAATTGTAACAGAGTTCATGATAAAGGGCATATGCCCCTGACCTCTGTGCATTACGGGAGTTTGTCACTTTCGAGTACCATTGATTTCTCAATTATTGTGAAGGAGGGAAGTAAAGATGCCTAGAAGAGGTCAGATCGCAAAACGTGATGTTTTGCCGGATCCGGTTTATAATTCAAAGCTCGTTACTCGTCTGATCAACAATATCATGCTCGACGGTAAGAAGGGCGTAGCCCAGAAGATCGTTTACGGCGCTTTTGATATTATCGCTGATAAGACAGGTAAGGATGCTCTGGAGGTATTCGAGCAGGCGATGGATAACGTCATGCCCGAGCTGGAGGTCAAGGCTCGCCGTGTCGGCGGCGCCACCTATCAGGTACCGATCAAGGTCAGAGAGGCGAGAAAGCAGACTCTCGGTCTTCGTTGGTTGACCAACTATTCCAGAGCGCGTTCCGAGCGCACTATGAAGGAAAGACTTGCCGGTGAGATCCTTGACGCAGTCAACGGTGCGGGCGGCGCGTTCAAGAAGCGCGAAGACACCCACAAGATGGCTGAGGCGAACAAGGCGTTTGCTCACTACAGCTGGTAAGCATTTCTTAACGAAATGTTTTGCGTTGCTAAACGCAAAATTTTGCCTGCGGCAAAGCGAAATTCGCCTTTGGCGAGCGAGATTTGCCTCCGGCAAGCTGCGGATGAGAACATCCGCACAAGGTATATGAAGTTCAGATGAAACCCGCGTATGTATCAAAGATGCGCTAGCATTGAAGGAGGATATTATGCCCAGGCAGGTATCACTTGAAATGACAAGAAACATCGGCATCATGGCTCATATCGATGCCGGTAAGACAACAACAACCGAGCGTATCCTTTACTATACAGGTATCAACCACAAGATCGGCGAGACCCACGACGGCGCCTCGACGATGGACTGGATGGATCAGGAGAAGGAGAGAGGTATCACCATCACCTCCGCCGCGACCACCTGTTTCTGGAAGGATAACCGCATCAATATCATCGACACCCCCGGACACGTCGACTTCACCGTTGAGGTTGAGCGTTCGCTGCGCGTTCTGGACGGTTCCGTAACCGTTCTGTGCGCCAAGGGCGGCGTCGAGCCCCAGTCCGAGACTGTTTGGCGTCAGGCGGATAACTATAAGGTTCCCCGCATGGTCTACGTCAACAAGATGGACATCACGGGCGCTGATTTCTATCACGTGCTTCAGATGATGCACGACAGACTCAAGTGCAACGCTGTTCCGATCCAGCTTCCGATCGGCTTCGAGGATACCTTTACCGGTATCGTTGACCTCGTAGAGATGACCGCCGAGACCTATAAGGGCGAAAACGGCGAGACCCGCGAGACCATCGAGATCCCCGAGGATATGAAGGAGCTGGCGCAGGAATACCACGAGAAGCTGATCGAGGCTGTCGCAGAGACGTCCGAAGAACTGATGGACAAGTATTTTGCCGGTGAAGAGCTGACAATCGACGAGATCAAGGCGGCGATCCGCAAGGCGACCATCGCCAATGAGATGGTTCCCGTTTGCTGCGGTACCTCTTACCGCAACAAGGGCGTACAAAAGCTGCTTGACGCGATCGTCGACTATATGCCCGCTCCCACCGATATCCCCGCTATCAAGGGCGAGGATGTAGATACAGGCGAAGAGGTCGAGCGTCACGCAAGCGACGACGAGCCCTTCTCCGCACTCGCGTTCAAGATCGCGACAGACCCCTATGTCGGTAAGCTCTGCTTCTTCCGCGTTTACTCCGGTAAGGTGGAGAAGGGTACCGCGGTATTCAATTCTACCAAGGGCAAGAACGAGCGTATCGGCAGAATCCTTCAGATGCACGCCAACGACAGAAAGGATATCGAAGTCTGCTATGCAGGCGATATCGCTGCCGCCGTCGGTCTGAAGAACACCACCACCGGCGACACCCTCTGCGACGAGAATCACCCCGTGATCCTCGAGTCGATGGAGTTCCCGGAGCCCGTTATCAAGGTTGCCATCGAGCCCAAGACCAAGGCTGGTCAGGAGAAGATGGGCATCGCCCTCGCGAAGCTCGCTGAGGAGGATCCCACCTTTAAGGCTTATACCGATGAGGAAACAGGCCAGACCATCATCGCCGGTATGGGCGAGCTGCACCTTGAGATCATCGTCGACAGACTCCTGCGTGAGTTCAAGGTCGAGGCGAATATCGGTAAGCCCCAGGTTGCGTATAAGGAGACCATCCGCCGCGAAGCGGACGTCGATCAGAAATACGCCCGTCAGTCCGGCGGTAAGGGTCAGTACGGTCATGTCAAGCTCCGTATCTCCCCGAACCCCACCAACGGCTACGAGTTCGTCAACTCCGTTGTCGGCGGCGCGATCCCGAAGGAATATATCCCGGCTGTTGACGCCGGTATCCAGGGCGCGATGCTCAGCGGCGTTCTCGCAGGCTATCCTGTCGTAGACGTCAAGGCTGAGGTATACGACGGCTCCTACCATGAGGTCGACTCGTCCGAGATGGCGTTCAAGATCGCCGGTTCCATGGCTTTCAAGGAAGCGATGAAGAAGGCGGATCCGGTTCTGCTTGAGCCGATCATGAAGGTCAGCGTTGTGGTTCCCGAGGAGTATGCAGGTACCGTATTCGGCGACTTTAACGCACGCCGCGGCACCGTTACCGGTCAGGAGATCGAAAACGGCACCGCCCGCATCTTTGCCAACGTTCCGCTCTCCAATATGTTCGGTTACGCGACCGACCTGCGTTCCAAGACACAGGGTCGCGGCAACTACGTCATGGAGCCCTCGCATCATGCTGAGGTACCGAAGAACGTCGGTGAGGAGATCATGTCCGACCGCGCGAAGAAGGACTAAGCGCTTTGCGCAGTGAAGAGTGAAGAATGAATAGTGAAGAGTGAATGGAGGGCTCCACCCTCACCCGATTCCTTTTGGTTCTGATCTCTGACAGTAAATGCCACAATCGGTTGAGGATTTTTTCGAGAATCCATACTATTTGTTGTGGAAATTTGCAAAAACACTTGCAATTCTCTTGAAGAATTGATAGAATAACTTTAATCGTAAAAACATTTTACAATTTAAGGAGGAAATATCCCAATGGCAAGACAAAAGTTTGAAAGAAATAAGCCGCATGTAAACATCGGTACCATCGGTCACGTTGACCATGGTAAGACCACTCTGACTGCTGCTATCACCAAGGTTCTCAACTTCGGCGGTTCTGCTGACTTCGTAGATTATGCGAACATCGATAAGGCTCCCGAAGAGAGAGAGCGTGGTATCACAATCAACACCGCTCACGTTGAGTACGAGACTGCTAAGCGTCACTATGCTCACGTTGACTGCCCCGGCCATGCTGACTATGTCAAGAACATGATCACCGGTGCTGCTCAGATGGACGGTGCGATCCTGGTCGTTTCCGCTGCTGACGGTCCTATGCCCCAGACTCGTGAGCACATCCTGCTCTCTCGTCAGGTTGGCGTTCCCTATATCGTAGTATTCATGAACAAGACTGACCAAGTCGACGACGAAGAGCTCCTCGAGCTGGTCGAGATGGAGATCCGTGACCTGCTGAACGAGTACGAGTTCCCGGGCGACGATACCCCCATCATCAAGGGTTCCGCTTATCTTGCTCTGACTTCCACCTCCACCGACCCCAACGCTCCCGAGTATGCTTGCATCCACGAGCTGATGGACGCTGTTGACGAGTTCATCCCCACCCCTGAGAGAAAGGCTGACCTGCCCTTCCTCATGCCTGTTGAGGACGTATTCACCATCACCGGCCGCGGCACCGTTGCTACCGGTAGAGTTGAGAGAGGTCAGATCCGTACTTCTGAGGAAGTTGAGATCGTTGGTCTTAAGGACGAGAAGCGCAAGGTTGTTGTTACCGGTCTTGAGATGTTCAGAAAGACTCTGGACTATGCTGAGGCTGGCGATAACGTCGGCGTTCTGCTCCGTGGCGTTCAGAGAACCGAGATCGAAAGAGGTCAGGTTCTTGCTAAGCCCGGCACCATTCATCCGCACACCAAGTTCCGCGGCCAGGTTTACGTTCTGACCAAGGACGAGGGCGGCCGTCATACTCCGTTCTTCAACAACTATCGTCCCCAGTTCTATTTCAGAACCACTGACGTTACCGGTACCATTTCTCTGCCCGAGGGCACCGAGATGTGCATGCCCGGCGACAACGTCGAGATGGACGTTGAGCTGATCACTCCTATCGCTATCGAGGTCGGTCTGCGTTTCGCTATCCGTGAGGGTGGCCGTACCGTAGGTTCCGGCGCTGTTATCGCGATCAACGAGTAATTCACTCTTAATTGTACAAGCAATCCCGTCGAGGCAACTCGGCGGGATTTTTGTGTCATCATTTTCTTTTTTCCTCATTGTTCCCCCGGTACGCGTACCCGCGCTAATTTGCACTTGCATTTTTTGCCGTATCGGTGTAGTATATACCTATACTGAAAATTCGGAGGTGCTTTATGCTGAACAACGAAGATTTTGCAGAGGAATATGAGGCAGAGATCATTACCTTAGAGGATGATCTCGGCAATGAACAGGACTTTGAATACCTCGATACCGTCGAGTATGACGGCGAAGAGTATATCATCCTGCTGCCCGTGGAGGCTGAGGATGAGGAGCAGAACGAGGTGATGATCCTGCGCGTGGATTCGCTCGACGATGAAAACGAAGAGTATGTCGGCATCGACGACGAAGCGGTGCTGCAGGCAGTTTTTGATATCTTTAAGGACAGATACAAGGACGACTTTGACTTTGAATAATTCCCGCGCCGCTGCGGTTTGCGGCGCTTCCCGACGGAGGTAATCATGAAAAGAACCATATGTATCGCATTGACCCTGATCGCAGCTGCGCTTATGCTGACCGCGTGCGGCAATACCCGTAAGCTCGAGCGCTTTGATACCGGCGCCGTCGAGACCGTTACGATCACGACGAAGGCGGACGCTGACAAGCCCGACTATACGGTGACCAAGCGCAAGGGGGTCGCGGAGCTGGTCGACATCAATAACAGCGCTGAGTTTGTTGAGACCGATAAGACTACGCCCGCAGAATTGAAAAAGGGCGTGCTGTACACCTTCAAGTATTATGACTTTGACGACGCGCTGCTCGGCGAGTGCACGATCTCGCCCGACGGCTATCTGTTGATTAAGGATGAACCGGACAAGGTGTTTTTGCTGAAGAATACCTTTGACGAGAACGCGCTGAAGTAGACTATCAGCGTGTATACCGGTCATACTGTCCCTTAATAATTCTTTATCAGAAATATAACCACTACTAGCGGCATTTGTTTTGCAAGGAGAAGCTCATGAACACATTTAAGAAGAACCTACCCGCTATCCTGATGATCCTGCTGGGGATCGCGATCGGCGTTTTGCTGATCATCGACGCCGTCAGGCTGACGGAGATCATTTTCAGAGTATTCGGTATCGCGCTGATCATACTGGCGATCGTCATGGCGATCCGTTATCTGATCGACCGCAAGAATGACGAGGCGCGCTCTGTCTCGCTGGTGACGGCGATCGTGGCGTTTATCATCGGCATGGTGCTGGCATTCGGCGCAAGGCTGATCGTCGATGCAGGCAGCACGCTGTGCGCGATCTTCTACGGAGCGGTGATGCTGGTCAACGGCTTCCTCAAGATCGGCGAGTATTTTTCTATCAAAAAGCAGGGCGCGATGGTATCCGCTGTTTTGATCGTCAGCGGCATCCTGTCTGTCGCACTGGGTATTGCGGTGCTCGCATTCTGCACGCAGGCGCTGCGGATCCTCGGTATCGTCATCGGCATTGCACTTATCGTCGAGTCGATTCTGGATATCGCCGCGCTGGTGATCGGTCATCGCCGCAATCAGGCTGTGATCAGTATTTATGATACCTCGGGCGACGACAAGGATTACGATTTGGAATAATCGGGTAGAAAAATGAGGAATTAGGAATTAGGAGTTAGGGGTTAGGAGTTAGGAGTTAAGCATGAATAAACGGCGCTGTACGTTGATGTACAGCGCCGTTCTTGTCGTTAGATATTCTTTTGACCTGCCGTTGATGACGGTTAGTTATCATTATTGCTTGGCAATAGGCAGAATTGGGTGCAGCGTCACGCTGCCTTAGTCGACGGTTTCCGGGAAGAACTTCTCGTGGATCGCCTTGACCGCTTTATCGGCGTCGTCAACGTCGATGATAACGGATACCTTGATCTCAGAGGTCGCAATCATGCGGATGTTGATCTGCTTGTCGTAGAGCGCCTCAAACATCTTGGCGGCAACGCCCGCGTGGCTTTCCATACCCGCGCCGACGATGGATACCTTGGCGACGGTATCGTTGTAGTCGACGGACTCGGCGCCGACGGAGGCGGCAAACTGCTCACAGATCTCCTTAGCCTCTGCGCCCTTGCCCTTGGCTACCGTGAAGGCGATATCCTTGGTGTTATGTCTGCCGACGGACTGGAGAATAACGTCAACGTTAATTTTCTTGGCGGCAAGCTTTGAGAAGAGCTTGAATACCATGCCGGGACGGTCGGGGACACAGGTGATTGACAGGCGGGCTACGTCGGTATCCTTTGCGACGCCGCTGATTAACATTTTTTCCATTTTTACGTTCTCCTTTACAATAGTGCCGGGGACTCTGGTATAGGACGAGAGAACCTCCAGCTCGATGTTATACTTCTTAGCCATTTCTACGCTGCGGTTGTTCAGCACCTGCGCGCCGAGGGTCGCCAGCTCGAGCATCTCGTCATACGAGATCTCTTTGAGCTTGATAGCGTTCGGCACCTTGCGGGGATCGGCGGTGAACACACCCTCTACGTCGGTAAAGATCTGACACAGATCCGCGTTGAGCGATGCGGCGATCGCGACCGCGCTGGTATCGGAGCCGCCGCGTCCGAGGGTGGTGATATCCTCGTAGCGGGATAAGCCCTGGAAGCCGCAGACAACGACGATCTTTTTCTGATCAAGCTCCCGGCGGATGCGGTCGGGGGTGACGCGGCGGATGCGCGCCATGGTGTGGGAGCTGGAGGTCAGAAAGCCTGCCTGCCAGCCGGTGAGAGATACCGCGGGGAATCCCATATCCTGGATGCACATCGCCAGCAGCGACGCAGAGATCTGTTCACCGGAGGCGAGCAGCATATCCATCTCGCGCTGAGAGGGATTCGCGGTGATCTCAGCGGCTTTTTCGATCAGGTCGTCGGTGGTGTCGCCCTGTGCGGATACGACAACGACGACGTCATTTCCTTTTTTGTATGCTTCCGTGACGATGGAAGCGACATTACGCAACCGTTCGGCGTCTTTGACGGACGTCCCGCCGAACTTCTGTACAATTAAACTCATATACCTATCCTCCTAATGAAGATAACAGATAGTAGATAACAGATAACAGTGAAGGGAAACGCTGCGCGTTTTGAGAATCATTAGAAATCGGGTGTGGGCAGAGCCCGCCGTTAACTGTTAACTGATATCTGATAACTGTTATCTGATTCTTACAGATCGCCTATGCGGATCTTTGATGTGACCTTGATTCCCTCATCGGCAAGCGCCGCGAGCTTTTTGTCGATCTCTTCGACCGCCATCGGCTCGGTGATGAACGCAAATTCATTTTCGGGCGCGGAAGCCTTGTGGAGAATGTGGATCTCGCCGAACGCGTCCTTCGCCTTATAATATGCGTCGATCTTGTTGTTCGCAACGCCGCGGATGAACATCGCGGTGACGCTCTTCTCGGCGGGCAGGACGCTGCTGTTGTCAGAATCCGCCCAGAACAGATATTTGCGCTCTTTGAGGTGCTTGACGCAGTCGATCATGTCCGCCACGACCGCCGAGGCGGTGGGCAGCTTGCCGGCACCCTTGCCGTAGAATACGACGTCGCCGGTGCAGTCGCCGCGCACCATGATGCCGTTGAACACATCGTCGATGTTGGCGAGCTGGCTGTTCAGCGGCACAAACATCGGCGCGACGATGATATCGATAGTATCCTTGTCGAGCTTTTTGACCGAACCGATCAGCTTGATCACGCCGCCCCAGATCGAGGCGTATTCAACGTCCTCGAGGGTGATATTGGTGATGCCTTCGGTGCGTACCGCATCGGGATAAATATGCTTGCCGAAGGCGAGAGAGGCGAGGATGCAGATCTTTCTGCACGCGTCGTGACCCTCGACGTCAGCTGCGGGATTGCGCTCGGCGTAGCCCAGCTCCTGTGCGAGCTTGAGCGCCTTTTCAAAGCTCATGTTCTCGCGGATCATTTTGGTCAGAATAAAGTTGGTGGTGCCGTTGAGAATGCCCGCGATCTCGCTGACATTGTTGGCGACCAGACACTGGTTCATCGGGCGGATGATCGGGATGCCGCCGCCGACGGACGCCTCAAACAGGAAGTTTGCGTTTTGCTCGGAAGCGATCGCGAGCAGCTCGGCGCCGTATGCCGCAACCAGCTCCTTATTGGAGGTGACGACGCTCTTGCCCTTTTGCAGACATTCCTTGACATATTCGTAGGATGGATGCAGACCGCCCATCGTCTCGACGACGATGCGTACCTCGATATCGTTGCTGATATCCTCAAAATTCTTGGTGAAGCGGTCGGCAAAGGGAGAATCGGGGAACTCGCGCAGGTCGAGGATGTGCTTTATGTAGATATCCTCGCCGACTGCGGCAAAAAGCTTTTGTTTATGGGTAGCGATGATCTCCGCTACGCCGCCTCCGACGACGCCGTGACCCATAATCGCAACAGGTATCATAAATTCAACAACCTTTCATTTTATTCGGTAGGGACGGCAAAAACCGCCCCTGTTGTTCAGTAGTTATCAAGGAGCGCCGGGTATCGCTACGCTCCTCCGCCGTCCGACGTTACGGACTCGCCGCCGTCGGGCGCTACGGACTCGCCGCCGTCGGGCGCTACGGATTCGCCGCCGTCGGGCGCAACGGATTCGCCGCCGTCATCGGGCGCCGCGCTGCTGGTGCCGCCGTCTGACGCAGTGGACTCGCCGCCGTCCGATGCAGTGGATTCACCGCCGTCGCTTGTTTCGGGCGTATCGGCGCCTGTCGTCTCGTCGGTATCGACAGGATTGGCTGCTTCGGTCGCGTTCGCGTCCGGCGTCGAGGCATGCGATGCTTCGGTTGCGGATTCTCCCGGCCGCGCAATGGCGATATGGTTGCCGTCGCAGTAATCGGGCATATCCGACGCGGAATAGTAGCCGACCTCGGTATCGCTGCAGAAGGATGACGCCAGTAAGCCTGAGCCTCTGCAGTAGGTCGCCGGTATGATGGTATCGGGAACGTCGAACTCTTTGTAGTCCTTGCCCTTGAGGTAGTTCGCCATGACCTTTTGCCATGTCGTCGTCGCCAGAGAGGTATCGGGAACGGTGTCGGGCTGGTCGTAGCCGACCCAGCAAGCCATCGCGCAATACGGCGACGCGCCGACAAACCATGCGTCGCGGTCATAGTCCGTGGTACCGGTCTTGCCGCAGATCTCCCATCCGCTGATCGCGGCTAAGGAGGAGTGGGTGTGGGAAGAGGTGTCGACGTTGTATTTTAGCACACGGTTCATTTTGTACGCTGTTTCGGGGGTGTAAGCCTCGGTGGGGGAGTTGTTGCGGTTGTCGAGGATGATCGTGCCGTTCTGATCGGTGACGTAATAGTAGGTGTAGGGAGCGAAGTACTGACCGCCGTTGCCGACGTATTCCATCGCCGCCGCCATCTCGCGGACGTTGACGCCGCCTTCCATACCGCCGAGGGACAGCGCACCGACCATGTCGGCGTCGTTCTCGGAAAGATGCTCAAAGCCGAGGTTGGTGACCGCCTGATTAAAGGCGTTCTTTGTGCCGATCAGCTCCATGGTCTGGACTGCCGCGGCGTTCGATGACCACGAGACCGCCTCGGGCATCGTGACGTAGTTGAAGTAGCCTTCGTATGCGTTGGGCGGGCCTGCGACCCAGCCGCCTTCGCCGTCGGTCTTCCATTTTTCGATCGGCTGGTCGGTGACGACGGACGAGTAGTTGTAGACGCCCGTGTCAAGCGCCATGGGGTAGGGGATGATCGCTTTGATCGAAGAACCGGGCTGCAGTACGGACTGTGAGGCGCGGTCCCAGTCGAGCGGGCCTTCCTTTTCCTGAGAGGAGCCGACCGTCGCGATAACTCTGCCGTCAAAGTCGACCATCGTCATACCGATCTGCAGGTCATAGTCGACGTCGTTATTGAATTTCAGCGCTTCTTTTTCGATCATCTCCTGCGCCTGTGAATCCATTGCGCAGTAGATCTTAAGACCCTCGGTGTAGAGCTTCATCGAAGCAGCCGATTCGCTGATATCATAGTATTTAGCCAGATCACGGCACAGGTCGTAATACATCTGGTTGATGTACCAGTTCTGGACGTTGGTGGATTCTTCCTCATCGTCCTCGCTGTCGTCGGAGAAGCCGACAAATTGGAGGTTGTCCGATTCTGTCAGCGCATTTTGGAACTCTTCTTCGGTGATGAAGTCCTGATCGCGCATCTCGCGCAGAACGGTTCTGCGGCGATATTCGTTGTTCTCGGGGTAGATCAGCGGATTCCACTGCGAAGGGTTCTGGGTGATGCCGGCGATCGCCGCGCACTCGCAGACGGAGCACTGATTGATGGGCTTGTTGAAATACAGCTCCGACGCCGCCTCGACGCCCTGACAGTTGTTGCCGAAGTTGACGACGTTGAGGTATGCCTCGATGATCTTATCCTTGCTGTATTCCTTTTCGATATTGATCGCGCGGAAGATCTCTCTGAGCTTACGGGTGAGCGATACCTCGTTATCATCGGTCAGGTTTTTGACCAGCTGCTGGGTCAGGGTCGAGCCGCCGTAGTTGTTGGAGCCGGACGCCAGCGCCAGTACCGCAGAGC
>CACZAW010000042.1 GCA_902779225.1 uncultured Ruminococcus sp.
CGACGCGGATATGGACGGCTCCGTCACCATTCTCGATGCAACGCGCATCCAGCGCTGGCTGGCTGAGCTTGTCACGGATCAAGAGATCCATAAGAAGAATGCGGACGCCGACCTCGACGGATTTATCACGATTCTTGACGCAACGCATATCCAGCGTTTCATCGCCGGATTGATTGAGAAACTCGGTTAAAGGAGGAAACGGAATATGAAGAAATATGCATCTCGCATCGTAGCGCTGATTCTGTGCGTCGCGATCATCACTTCTTTAGCTGTTTGCTCCGCGATCTCAGTCGGCGCTGAAACGACAGCGGACCTTGCCGATACCGGCGCGTCCAACATCATCATCCATGTAAAGGGTGCTATCGACGGTAAGAACTTTACCCCGTATATCTATTATTGGAATGCCCTTCCGACCGATAAAGAGGTTGCTTATCCGGGTACAAAGATGACCGCGGACAGCTCTCAGGTCGGCGGCAACTGGTATACCTATACCTTCTCGAACACCACCAAGATCAACTTCCTCATCACCGACGGCACTACCGGTCTCTCCGGTCAGAAGAGCGAGGAAATGACCGCCAACAACGCCGGTGAATACTGGTTCAAGGACGGTCGTCTCAAGACCAGGAACCCCGATGACTTCGACAGCTACGACAGCGTCGATATGCGTCAGGATTCCATCTACTTCGTCATCACCACCCGTTTCTTTGACGGCGATAAGTCGAACAACGTTCACTGCTGGGATGACGGCAAAGCGGGCAACCCCGACTCCGACCCCGCATGGCGCGGCGACTTTAAGGGTCTTGCCGACAAGCTCGATTACATCAAGGCGCTCGGCTTCTCAGCGATCTGGATCACCCCTGTCGTAGAGAACGCGTCCGGCTATGACTATCACGGTTATCATGCACTGGACTTCTCCAAGGTCGACGCTCGTTATGAGAGCTCCAACTTCACCTATGAGGATCTTATCCAGGCGGCCCACAACAAGGGCATGAAGATCATCCAGGACGTTGTATGGAACCACACCGGTAACTTCGGCGAGACCAACCTCGAGCCGCTGTTCACCAAGAAATTCAGCAACATCAAGGATCTGGAGGATCTCGAAAAGACCATGATCCCCACCAAGAAGCTGCTCGATTATTGCGGCCTTTCCAAGCCCGAGGATTACTACAAGCTCCTGCCCGGCAGACAGTACGACTCTCGTCTGCAGATCATGAAGCAGACTCAGGGCTTCACCGATAACGTATCCCGCGATAAGACCTGCAACTCCAAGAACTACTTCCACAACGGCTACTATGCGAGCCTCAACTGGGATGACTGGACCTGTAAGTTCTGCCAGATCGCCGGCGACTGCGTCGATCTGAACACCGAGAACAAGGCGGTTGCGGATTATCTGCTCGACGCTTATTCGAACTATCTCGATATGGGCGTTGACGGCTTCCGTGTCGACACCGTTCGTCATATCCCGCGTCTGTCTCTGAACAAATGGTACAATGACCGCATGATCTCTGCTGCGAAATCTGCCGGCAACAACAACTTCTATATGTTCGGTGAGGTCTGCTGCCGTTACAGCCAGACCTGGTACCGTGACAACGCCAGCGAATCCGTACAGTTCTATACATGGGATGATTCCTCTGCAGATCTCGCCAAGCTGTCCGACAACACCGATCCCGATTCTATCAAGTCGAACATCAACAACGCCATCACTTTTTGTGAGAATCATGTCAGCTGCTCCGGTCAGCCCACATCTCAGAATGCGTTCCTCAACGGCATCACCTATCATGCTCCGGATTACTCCAAGAACTCCGGTATGGGCGTCATCGACTTTACCATGCACTGGCAGTTCGACTCTGCAGGCGGCGCGTTCGGTGCTGCTCTGGGTCAGGATCAGTACAACAACGATGCAACATGGAACGTCACCTATGTCGACTCCCACGACTACGCTCCCGACCAGAACCAGACCCAGCGCTTTACCGGCGGTCAGCAGACTTGGGCTGAGAACCTCAACCTGATGTTCACCTTCCGCGGTATTCCGTGTCTGTTCTACGGCTCCGAGGTCGAGTTCCAGAAGGGCTGCAAGATCGACGACGGTCCTAACATGGCTCTGGCGAACACCGGCCGTGCGTACTTCGGCGATAAGATCGAGGGTAACGTCAGCACGTCTGACTTCTCGAAGTATTCCAACGCTTCCGGTACGCTGGCTTCGACGCTGGATGCTCCGCTCTCGAAGCATCTGCAGAAGCTCAACGCGATCCGTCGTGCTGTACCGGCTCTCCAGCTCGGTCAGTACACCACCAGCGGCTCCTATGTCAGCGGCGATATGGCGTACATCAGACGCTATACCGGCAAGTACACCGACAACAACGGCTCTACTTCCAACGTTGACTCGCTCGCTTGCGTAGCGATTTCCGGCGGCGCGACCTTCAAGGGTCTGCCCGACGGCAAGTATGTAGACGCAGTCTCCGGCGACACCAAGCAGGTTTCCGGCGGCACCCTGTCCGTATCGTCTACCGGTAAGGGCAACATGCGCGTTTATGTATGGTCCGGCGGCGGCTCCAAGGTTACCGGCGCTGTAGGCCCCGGCGGCCAGACTTACCTCAAGTAAGTATCACACCGTTTAACATCAAAAGACCTGTCCTCCTTTGGACAGGTCTTTTTTTGGTGAAGAGTGAAGGATGAAGGGTGAAGGGTTGATGGCGGGCGCTGCCCGCACGGTATTAATGAATAGTGAATATTGAATAATGAATAGTGAATAGTTGATGGTGGGCTCCGCCCACACCCGATTCCTATAACTCCTACCTCCTAATTCCTCATTCCTCATTCCTTACTCCTAACTCCTCACTCCTCACTCCTCGTGATTCCTTGCTTCTAATTCGATTTTCCTCTTTACTTTACCGTCCGTTTGTGCTATACTACAAAAGAATATGGAAACATATGCCTTTTGGCATTTGCATGAAAGGAAAAACGAAGATGAAAGCTAATGTTTATCGCTCCGTCACCTGCGGAGACATCAGAGAAGAACATATCGGACAAGAGGTGCGCATCGCCGGCTGGGTGGAGAATATCCGCGACCACGGCGGCGTCATGTTCCTCGATATCCGTGACCAATACGGCGTGACCCAGGTCGTCGTCCATGACGACAGGTTGCTCGACGGCGTCAACCGCGAGTGCAGCGTCACAATCTCCGGCAAGGTCGTCAAGCGCGACGAGGACACGATCAACAAAAAGATCGCGACCGGTACGGTAGAGATCGCCGCCGATACGCTGACCGTGCTGGGCAAGTGCAAAAACAACCTGCCCTTTGAGGTCGTATCCTCCACGGCGTCCAATGAGGACATCCGCCTGAAGTACCGCTTCCTCGATCTGAGGAACCCCAAGGTGCATAACAATATCCTGCTGCGTTCCGAGATCATCGCCTTCCTGCGCAATAAGATGGGCGAGATGGGCTTTACCGAGTTGCAGACCCCGATCCTCTCCGTATCCTCTCCCGAGGGTGCGCGCGACTATCTGATCCCGTCCCGCAAGCACAAGGGCAAGTTCTATGCGCTGCCGCAGGCGCCGCAGATCTTCAAGCAGCTGTTGATGGTCTCCGGCTTCGATAAGTATTTCCAGATCGCGCCCTGCTTCCGCGATGAGGACGCCCGCGCCGATCGCTCTCCCGGCGAGTTTTATCAGCTCGACTTTGAGATGGCGTTCGCGACACAGGAGGACGTCTTTGATGTCGCCGAGGAAGTTCTGTACGAGACCTTCAAGAAATATTCTTCTAAAGAAATATCCAAGCCGCCGTTCAAGCGTATCTCCTTTGCGGAGAGTATGCTGAAATACGGCACCGATAAACCCGACCTCCGCAATCCGCTCGAGATCGTCGAGATCTCGGATATGTTTGAGGAAACCGACTTCAAGCCCTTCTTAAAGAAAACCGTCCGCTCCATCAATGTTCCCGGCGCGGCGAGCTGCTCCAAGAGCTGGTTCAAGAAGATGGAGGAGTTCGCGCTCTCCATCGGCATGAAGGGGCTGGGCTATGTCAAGGTCACCGACGAGCTGCTGTTCGACGGCCCCATCGACAAGTTCTTAAAGCCCGGCGACAGGGAAGAGTTGATCAAGCGCAACGGCTCCAAGGCGGGCGACGTGATCTATTTCATCGCCGATACCGCCGCCGAGGCACCCAAGCTCGCCGGTCAGATTCGCACCGAGGTCGCGACCAGACTTGACCTGATCGACAAGAGCCGCTTTGAATTTTGCTTCATCGTCGATTTCCCGATGTTCGAGCAGGATGAGGAGAGCGGTCAGATCATCTTTACCCATAACCCGTTCTCGATGCCGCAGGGCGGTATGCAGGCGCTGCTGGAAAAGGATCCCTGCGATATCCTTGCCTATCAGTACGACATCGTCTGCAACGGCGTAGAGCTGTCCTCCGGCGCGGTGCGCAACCATGACCTTGATATCATGATCAAGGCGTTCTCCATCGCCGGCTACACCGAGGACGATCTCAAAGCAAAGTTCAGCTCGCTGTATAATGCGTTCCAGTACGGCGCGCCGCCTCATGCAGGCATGGCGCCCGGCGTCGACCGCATGATCATGCTGCTGACCGAGGAAGAGAACATCCGCGAGGTCATCGCTTTCCCGATGAATAGTAACGCACAGGATGTACTGCTCGGCGCTCCCGGCGAGGTCAGCGAACAGCAGTTGAGAGAAGTTCACATCAAATTAAGATAATGGATAACAGATAACGGATAACGGTGTGAATGGAGGGCTCCGCCCTCACCCGATTTCAATCATTTTCAAAACGCGTCAGCGTTTCCCGCAGCCATTCAAAACGCGTCAGCGTTTCCCGCAGCCATTATCCATTATCCAATATCCGTTATCTGAATCCTGAAAGGATTGATACCATGGTAACCAGAGAAGATATCGAAAACATCGCTCTGCTGTCCAAGCTGTTTGTTGATGAAAAGGATCTCGACAGCCTGACCGAAGAGATGCAGAAGATCGTGTCCTTCGCCGATACCATCAACAATGTTGAGGTCACGACCGGCGAGTTTGATAACATCAACAACCTGTCGAACGCCTTCCGCGCCGACGAGGTGCGCCCGTCATTACCGTCTGAGGAGATCCTCAAAAACGCTCCCGAACAGGCGGAGGATCATTTCCTCGTCAGAAAGAGAGCGTGAGTATGGGACAGATCAAACGCATCCATGAGATGCTCGTCAGCGGTGAGATCACCTGCACCGAGCTGACACAGAAGTATTTGAACGAGATCGAAAATTCTAATAAAGAATTAAATGCATATATCACCGTTACCCCCGAGGTCGCTCTCGCACAGGCGAAAGCAGTGGATGAAAAGCTCGCTCGCGGTGAAGAGATCGGTATGCTCGAGGGTATCCCGATGACATTGAAGGACAATATCTCCACCAAGGGGATCCCGACCACCTGCGCGTCCAAGATCCTGACCGGCTACAAGCCGATCTACGACGCGACCGTCTACGAGCTGCTGCTCAAAGAGGGCGTCGTCATGCTGGGTAAGACCAACATGGACGAGTTCGCGATGGGCTCCTCCTGCGAGACCTCCTACTACGGCGGCGCAAAAAATCCTCACAATACCGACCATGTGGCGGGCGGTTCCTCCGGCGGCGTTGCATCCGCTGTCGGTGCTAATCTCGCCGTATACGGACTCGGCTCCGACACCGGCGGTTCTATCCGTCAGCCCGCCGCCTTCTGCGGTATCGTCGGCTTAAAGCCAACCTACGGCGCGGTATCGCGTTACGGCTTGATCGCCTATGCCTCGTCCTTCGATCAGATCGGCCCGATCACCCATGATGTAGAGGACGCTGCGATCGTATTCGACGCGATCGCCAAGTACGACGACCGCGACAGTACCTCTCAGGGCAGCGAGCCGACCCTCCCGACTCTGTATGATGATATCAAGGGCAAAAAGATCGGTATCGCCAACCAGTACCTGAAGGACGTCCGCGAGGACGTCAAGGCGGCAGTTCTTGACGCGGCAAAGGTCTATGAGAGCATGGGCGCGGAGATCGTATACTTCGACCTGCCCGAGCTGGATTTTGCCCTGCCGTGCTACTATATCCTCGCGATGGCGGAGGCTTCGTCCAACCTCGGACGCTATGACGGTATCCGTTACGGCTATAAGGCGGAGCATTACAACGGCACCCACGATATGATCTGCCGCACCCGCTCCGAGGGCTTCGGCAAAGAGGTACAGCGCCGTATCCTGATGGGTACTTACGTTCTGTCGGCAGGCTATTACGACGCGTATTATAAAAAGGCAGTCAATCTGCGCGGCGCGATCGTCGAGGCGTTTGACCGCGCCTTTGAGAAGGTAGACGTCATCCTGGCGCCGACCGCTCCCGTGACCGCTTTCAAAAACGGTTATCTCTTCGGCGAAGAGACCGATCAGCTCGAGCAGTATCTCTCGGATATCTGCACCGTGCCGGTCAATACCGCGGGGCTGCCCGGCGTGTCGATCCCCTGCGGCGCGGACAGCGAGGGGCTGCCCATCGGTATGCAGCTCATCGGCAAAAAGTTTGATGAAAAGACCATCCTCAATCTCGCCTATCAATACGAGCAGGCTGAGCATAAAACGATCGAAACAAAGTGGGGTGTCAAGCTGTGAAATACGAACTGGTAGCGGGCTTTGAGACCCATGTAGAGTTATCCACAAAAACCAAGATCTTTTGCTCCTGCACCACCGCGTTCGGCGGCGACCCCAACACCCATTGTTGTCCGGTCTGTATCGGCTTGCCCGGTACGCTCCCTAAGCAGAACGAAAAGGTCGTGGAGTATGCGATCATGGCGGGACTTGCCACCAACTGCGAGATCGCCGAGATCGCCAAGATGGATCGCAAAAACTATTGCTATCCCGATCTGCCTAAGGCGTATCAGATCAGCCAGTACGACAAGCCGCTGTGCGAGCACGGTTATATCGAGCTTTCCAACGGCAGAAGGATCCGCATCCTGCGCATCCATATCGAGGAGGACGCAGGTAAGCTGATCCACAACCACGGTGACACCTACGTCGACTATAACCGCGGCGGCGTGCCGCTGATCGAGATCGTCACCGAGCCGGACTTCCGCAGCATCGACGAGGCAAAGGAGTATGTGGAGCGACTGCAGCAGATCATGCGCTGTATCGGCGTGTCCGACTGCCGTATGCAGGAGGGCTCGATGCGCTGCGACGTGAATATCTCCGTCCGCCCCGAGGGTTCCGATAAGCTCGGCACCCGTACCGAGATCAAGAACATGAACTCCATCACCAATATCGCTAAGGCGATGGAATACGAATATGAGCGCCAGTGCGATCTGATCGAGTCCGGCGGCGCCGTCGTGCAGGAGACCCTGCGCTATGACGACGCGACCGGCACCACCTCGTCCATGCGCTCCAAGGAGGACGCCCACGACTATCGCTACTTCCGCGAGCCGGATCTGGTAACAATAGCAGTTCCGCGCGAGAGGGTAAAAGAAATAGAGGCGCGCCTCCCGGAGTTGCCTGAGCAGAAGCTCAGACGCTATATCGAGGAGTACGATATCCCCGAAAAGGACGCCGCCCTGCTGACCAGGTACCGCAGCATCAGCGAGTATTTCGACAAGGCGAGCGAGGGACTCAAAGCGCCTAAGACCGCATCCAACTTCATCATCGGTCAGATCTTCCGCAGACTGGAGACCGAGGCGGATAAGGAGGCGTTCGAGGTCAAGACCTCCGCAGAGCAGCTGGGTGAGATGTGCAGGCTGCTCGAGTCGGGCAAGCTCAAGAACAATCTCGCCAAGAAGACGCTCGAGCAAATGCTGGATACCGGCAAATCGGTCACAGATTTTATTTCCGAATCCGATATGGCCGGGCTGGACGACGCGACCCTGACCGAGTATTGTCAGAACGCGATCAATGCGATGTCTGCCGCCGTGAACGATTACAAGAGCGGTAAGGAAAAGGCGCTGATGGCGATCCTCGGCAACGTTATGAAGCAGAGCCGCGGCAGAGCCGACGCCGCCGCCGTCACAAAGAAGCTCAAAGAACTGATCGGCTGATATACCAGAATCAAAAAGGCCGCCGCTGTTTGATACAGCGGTGGCCTTTTGTTAGTGGTTAGTGGTCAGTGGCTAGTGGTTAGTGGTCAGTGGTTAGCGGTCAGTGGTCAGTGGCTAGTGGTTAGTGGCTAGTGGTCAGTGATTTGTAGGGGCGAGTCTTGACTCGCCCGTTTGAACGTCAAAATATTAATCCAATGCTGTAAGAAATCATCGAACAATCATCAAGGATCGTGAGACGCGCCAGTTATTTCATCAGCTTCGCATTCGTCTTTTTGAGGAAGCTGTCGGCTTTTACCGTAAACCTTGTATGCGTCCCCTTCCCGATCAGTCCGGCGTTGTCATACACTTCCACTTCAAAGTCGAGCCGTCTGCCGTCAAAGGCGGTCAGTCTGCTTTTGCAGACGATCCCCGCGCCGAGGGGAGAGGCGGACAGATGGTCGATATTGACCTGCGTGCCGACCGAGGTGATCCCCTCGTCCAGCAGTCCTTCGACGCTTTCGGCACAGCAACCCTCGATCAGCGCGATCATCGCAGGGGTCGCAAATACTCTCAGCGTACCGCTGCCCATCGCGACCGCGGTGTTCTCCATGGTAACGGCGACGGATTTTTCACCGGTCAGCCCGGGAATGATGGCAGACATAGGTATCCTCCTCCTGATAATATAGCTAAATAGCCGCTTAGCGGCAGCTAAATAGTTTTACGCTGTAAAACAGCTAAATTATTCGGTAACCGAATAGCGAAATAAAATTCGCCTATAGCGTGCTAAAGCACATTTAGCTCCGATAGGAATTTAGCGTGTCTCAGACACATTTAGCTCGCGTATCACGCGAATTTAGCTGCTTACTCGTACTCCACAACGTTGACCCAGCGGTCGAGGAACTCCTGTTCGTTTTCCTTGCCCTTGACGCTCTGGGTGCAGGCGACGATCGGCATCCACCGCTGGACATACTGCTTGGCGGTATCGGTCTTTTTGCAGAACAGGTCGAGATACTTTTCGGCGATCTCGTCCTGACCCTTAAGGCAGAACAGCATATAGGTGCGCGCGGCGTCTGCGGCGGCGTTGCCCTGCGTAACGTGCGACCAGTCGAGGATGTAGTAGTCCTCACCGGGAGTGATGATGATGTTGGAGGGTGTGAAGTCGCCGTGACAGATCTTCTTGTGATCCTTCATCGAGTCAAGGCGGGTGTGCAGCTCATAGCGGGTGGTCGCGTCATAGCGCGACGCAGAGATCTTGCGGTTGAACTTATCCTTGATCTTGTTGAGCAGAGCTCCAGATACTCGTCGAGCTTGTCGGGATTCTCATCCATCAGATCCTTGAGGGTCTTGCCGGGGATATATTCGAGGCGGATCGCCCATTTGCCGTCGATCTTGCTGACCTCCAGGAGCTTGGGAACATTCAGCCCGGTCTCCTCGATGCGCGCCTGATTGAGCGCCTCGTTGAGGATGTCAGCCTTGCTGAAATCGCTGTCAAATTCCTTGACAACGGTATCGCCGTCTTTGTAGATCACCTTTTTGGAGCGCTTAGCTAAAACTTCATAGTTATCTTTCATGTCCTTGCCTCCTTAAACATCCTTATGCTCGCCGTAATAGGCATTGAGGTACATCTGCTTGATCTCGCTGATGAGCGGGTAGCGCGGGTTCGCGCCGGTGCACTGATCGTCGAACGCCTGCTCCGCCATCTCGTCGAGGGTGGAGAGGAACGCCTCTTCATCCGGTACATAGTCGCGGATGGCGGGCTTGATCTCGATCGCCGCCTTCAGCTCGTCGATCTTGTTGAGCAGACCGTTCAGCTTCTCGGTATCATCCTTGCCGCCGACGCCTAAGCATTCGGCGATCTCAGCATATCTGCGGAGCGTATGCGGATGATCGTACTGCGGGAAGGTACCCATCTTGGTGGGAGCCTCCTTGCTGTTGAAGAGCAGCACCTCGTTCATCATCAGCGCGTTAGCCACGCCGTGGGGGATATGATGGAAGGCGCCGAGCTTGTGCGCCATAGAGTGCATCACGCCGAGGAAGGCGTTTGCAAACGCCATACCTGCCATGGTAGCGGCGTTAGCCATCTTTTCACGCGCTTCTTTATCCGGTACGCCGGTTGCGGCGCTCTGATAGGCGCGCGGCAGATATTCAAAGATCACCTGTAAAGCCTGCTTAGCCAGACCGTCGGTGTAGTCGGTCGCCATGATAGAGGCATATGCCTCGAGAGCGTGGGATACCGCGTCGATGCCGGATGCGGAGGTCAGTCCTCTCGGAGCGTTCATCATCAGATCGGCGTCCACGATCGCCATATCGGGCATCAGCTCATAGTCAGCGAGCGGATACTTGATGCCGCTGACCTCATCGGTGATGACCGCGAAGGGCGTTACCTCAGAGCCGGTACCGGCAGAGGTCGGGATCGCGATAAAGTACGCCTTGTCGCCCATGTGCGGGAAGCCGTAGACGCGCTTGCGGATATCCATAAAGCGCATCGCCATATCCTCAAAGTCAACGTCCGGATGCTCATACAGCACCCACATGATCTTAGCCGCGTCCATCGGAGAGCCGCCGCCCACCGCGATGATCACGTCGGGCTTGAAGCTCTTCATCAGCTCCGCACCCATCTTGGCGCAGGCGAGTGTCGGATCGGGCGCGACCTCGGAGAAGGTGGTGTGCATGATGCCCAGCTCATCCAGCTTCTTTTCGATCGGCGCGGTATAGCCGTTCGCATACAGGAAGCTGTCGGTGACGATAAAGGCCTTCTTTTTATGCAGCTCGCTGCCCAACTCGTCGAGTGCGACGGACAGACAGCCCTGCTTGACATATACTTTTTCGGGAGCTCTGAACCACAGCATATTATTCCTCCTCTTCGCTACGGTCTTGACGTTCAAGAGGTGCTTGACGCCGACGTTTTCATGGATCGAGTTGCCGCCCCAGCTGCCGCAGCCCAGTGTCAGCGACGGCGCGAGGTTGAAGTTGTAGATATCGCCGATGCCGCCCTGTGACGACGGGGTGTTGACGACGATACGGCAGGTCTTCATGCGGCTCTCAAATTCACGCAGAACGTCCGCGCGGGTGAGCTCGTTGATATAGATAGAGGAGGTGTGACCGTAGCCGCCGTCGGCGATGAGCTGTTCGGCGTTGTCAAACGCTTCCTCTATGGTGTTGAATTTGTACATAGCAAGTACGGGAGAGAGCTTTTCGTGAGCGAATTCCTCGCTGATATCCACGCTCTCGACCTCGCCGATGAGCACCTTGCTCTCCTTGGGAATCTCAACGCCGCTGAGCTGCGCGATCTTGTAAGCGCTCTGACCGACGATCTTCGCGTTCAGCGAGCCGTTGATGATGATGGTCTTGCGTACCTTGTCCAGCTCGTCGGGCTTCAGAAAGTAGCACCCGCGATACAGGAATTCCTCTTTGACCTTGTCGTAAATGGAGGCGGGTACATGGACGCTCTGCTCGGATGCGCAGATCATACCGTTGTCAAAGGTTTTGGAGTGGATGATGGAGTTGACCGCGAGGACGATGTCCGCGCTCTCGTCAATGATGGCGGGAGTATTGCCCGCGCCAACGCCGAGAGCCGGCTTGCCGGAGCTGTACGCCGCCTTGACCATGCCGGGACCGCCGGTCGCGAGGATGATATCCGCTTCCTTCATCAGGGTGTTGGTCATATCGAGAGAGGGTACGTCGACCCATTCGATGATCCCCTCGGGAGCGCCCGCTTTGACCGCGGCGTCAAGGATGATCCGCGCCGCCTCGATGGTGCTTTTCTTAGCACGCGGGTGAGGGGAGATGATGATGCCGTTGCGCGTTTTTAAGCAGATCAGACATTTGAAGATCGCGGTCGAGGTCGGGTTGGTGGTCGGGATGACCGCCGCGACGACGCCGATAGGCTCGGCGACCTTTACGGTGCCTGCCGCGTCGTTCTCCTCGATCACGCCGCAGGTAACGGTATTCTTATACGCGTTGTAGATATACTCCGCGGCATAGTTGTTCTTGATGACTTTGTCCTCGACGACGCCCATGCCGGTCTCCTCGACGGCTTGCTTAGCGAGTGACAGGCGCGCCTTATTGGCGGCGAGAGCGGCAGCCTTGAAGATCGCGTCTACCTGCTCCTGCGTGTAGGTCGAGAACGTTTGCTGTGCCTTTCTGACGCTGTCGATCCTCTTTTCAAGGACTTCGACGCTGTCAACGGGGATGCGTTCATTGTTCATATCAATTCCTCCTTTGGATGCGTAAAAGCACTTATAACAGCCTTTTGCGCCTTTACGATAAGTATAGCATACGCCGCATGATGTTGCAATTTGCATATGACACAAAGATGAGCGGATTTTTTGTGATATATTGTGTTAAATTTTTAACAAACATTTCTTTTGCTGCTTAACACCACCTGCCGTCACGACAAATAAAAAGCAGCCTGTCGATAAAACAGACTGCTTAATTCTAAGAAAGAATAATAATATTTTTCTCGAAAAGAATTATTTCTCTTCCAACAGCTTTTCGCACGCCGCCAGCTTGGTGCAGGTGCAGAAGATATCCATCGCTTTATCGAGGTCTTCCAGAGAGGGGAAGGTCGGCGCGATACGGATGTTGCTGTCGTGCGGATCCTTGCCGTAGGGATAGGTTGCGCCGGCATTGGTCAGCGTGACGCCCGCCTCTTTACACAGGGCGACGACGCGCTTTGCGGTTCCGTCAAGAACGTCAACGCAGACAAAATAACCGCCGTTGGGCTTTAAGTAGCGGATGATACCCAGCTCTTCAAGGTTCTGTCCGAGCTTATCCAGCACCAGATTGAATCGCGGCTCAAGGATCGCGCGGTGCTTTTGCATATGTGCGAGGATTCCCTCGGGATTGCCGAAGAAGCGCACATGGCGCAGCATATTGATCTTATCGTAGCCGATGGTCTGATACTTATACTTATTCTTGATGACCTTCATGTTGCTGTCGGACGCTGCCATCGCGGCAACGCCTGAGCCGGGGAAGGTGATCTTCGAGGTGGAGCAGAAGCAGATCGGCAGATCGATGTTGCCGGTCTTTTTACATTCCTCCATGATGCTGATCAGGTGATCGGGCGTATCGGTTAGATCGTGAATGCAGTAAGCGTCGTCCCACATGATGCGGAAGTCCTTTGCCGCGGGCTTGAGGTTCGCGAAGCGGCGTACGGTCTCGTCGGAGTATGTAATGCCCTGCGGATTTGAGTATTTCGGTACGCACCAGATACCCTTGACCGAGGGATCCTTGATCAGCTCTTCGACAACGTCCATATCGGGGCCGTCAAAGGTCATCGGGACGTTGATCATCTCAAAGCCGAAGTATTCGGTGATGCCGAAGTGGCGGTCATAGCCGGGCACGGGGCAGAGGAACTTGCGATCCTTGACCTCGCTCCACGGAGGCATACCCTCAACGACCGGCTTGTGCATAAAGCAGGCGATGGTATCGAACATCATGTTCAGCGATGAGTTGCCGCCGACCATGACGTTCTCAGGCTCAACCTCGAGCATCCATGCCATCATGCGCTTGCAGGTGGGGATGCCGTCCAGTCCGCCGTAGTTGCGGCAGTCGGAGCCGTCCTCGGCGCGGCAGTCGGAGTCACTGTGGATGATATCGAGCATCGGCAGCGAGATATGCAGCTGCTCCTTGCCGGGACATCCGCGCGCCATATTCAGATTCAGCCCGAGGGCTTTGTAATCTTCAAATTCCTTTGTCAGTAGTTCAAGCTCTTTTGCGAGCTGTTCCTTAGAATAATCCTTGTATTGCATTTCGCACCTTCTTAATCTATATCCTTGCCGCCGATTGAATCAACGGCTGTGGTAAATTGCAAAATCATTCTTTCAAACAACAGTATCATACAGCAAAACCGCCGGATTTGCAATACTTTTGTGCGATTCCTGCAATTTTTGTTCATATTAGTCTATTCATAGATGGAAGAAGCGTGACATTTATATAGGTTGATGAGGGTTCTACAGGATATTTCCCAGCTTCGGCGCACGCAGCTCATATAATGAGAGGATCCTGCGCTTTGTCTGCGCGGAGGTCGCGAGATAATCCGCCGTATTGCCTGTCTGGGCGTAGCGCCTCAAGGCGGCAAGGTCGTAGCCGATCGCATTGACGTCGCTGTGGAAGGAAAAGATGTGCAGGATCCGTTTATCCTCGCTGTAGCGGTGATCCAGCCGCTCCGTGACCGACTGCGCCTCATAAGCCTCGTTTTTCTCGATATGTGCGTCGGCTTCGTTGAGCATATCCGTGTAGATATCAGAGGCGCCGGCAGCGTATAAATAATCGATACCGCCGATCAGCAGCGATACCAGTATCAGTCCCAGCGCGATCCATGCGCGTTTCATTTCTCATTCTCCTCCTTTTCCTCGTCGTTATCGGTATCGTCTTTGTCGAGATCCTTCAGCTCATCGTTCAGATCCGCGCTCTCGATCCCGTTGTCCGGCGTTTCCTCGCTTTTCAGAATACTCAGGCTGCCGTTAGGCTCGATGATCCCGTATTTGACGCTCTGCGGATCGGCAAGCTGCTGCTGCCTGAGCAGCGAGTAGACGTCCTCGCGGCTGAGTCTGAGACGTTCCAGCTCTTTTTCGATGATCCTGCCGTCGCGGATGATGATGATCGGATGTCCGCAGATGACGCCCCTTGCTTTTCTGCTTTTGAGCATGATGACCGACACGATGATCTCGATCGCCGCTAGCATCAGCACGGGGACGATCCCGGATAACAGCGGGCGTTCCGGATTCTCCAGCGGGAGAGAGGCGATCTCCGAGATGATCATGGTGATGACCAGCTCCGAGGTCTGCATATCGCCGACCTGACGCTTTCCCATCAGTCGTACCGCGAATGTTACAACGCCGTATATCAACAGCGTTCGGATGATAATTGTCAGCATACCGTCACCTCGGCTTCATTCTCTTGATAGTTTGTGAGAACGCTCGGATTTTATCCGCGATCGACGCAAAAAATGATATGCATTATTTGCATAATAAAATGCATATTTCTAATAAAGCATTATGAATAACCGAATATAGAGTATAATACATTATGTATGAGTGTCATTATTTCGACAGAAGCGAAAAGTGCTGTTTTCTGTCGCATCAAAAAGAGAAAGAAGGTTCCTTATGAGTACCAGCCCGTACTATGTTTCCCTGAAGAGCTTTATCGATGAGATCGGCCTGGACTGCTATTATATGCCGGTCGATCCCGAGGAGATCCATATCGAAGCGCCGGATATCGACCGTCCGGGTCTGGAGCTGATAGGATATCTGAAATACTACGCCAAAAACTATGTGATCGTGCTGGGACAGACCGAGATGTCCTATCTCGAAGGACTGACAAAGGAGCAGCGCCGCGAGAGCCTTGAGCCGCTTCTGAAAGAAAAGCCGCCGGCAGTCGTTATCGCCCGCGGACTGGAGCCTCTGCCGGTCATGAAGGAGCTGGCGCAAAAGTACAGCGTTCCGATTCTGACGACGCAGGACACCACCTCTGTCATCACCGCCGCGATGGTATCCTACCTGAACGTCGAGCTGGCGCCCCGCATCACCCGCCACGGCGTACTGGTCGAGGTGTACGGCGAAGGTTGTCTGATCATCGGCGACAGCGGCGTCGGTAAATCCGAGACCGCCATCGAGCTGATCAAGCGCGGTCACCGACTGATCGCGGACGATGCGGTAGAGATCAAGCGCGTGTCGAAAAAATCGCTGATCGGCACCTCGCCCGAGAATATCCGCCACTTTATCGAGCTGCGCGGCATCGGCATCATCAACGCCCGCCGTATCTTCGGTATCGGCGCGGTCAAGGTCAGCGAGAAGATCGATCTGGTCATCAATCTTGAACTGTGGAATTCCAAAAAGGTCTATGACCGCATGGGCATGGACAGCGAGTATATGGAGATCCTCGGTCTGGAGGTGCCGGTCGTCACTATCCCCGTCAAGCCCGGCCGCAACCTCGCCGTGATCATCGAGGTCGCCGCGATGAACCACCGCCAGAAGAAGATGGGCTATAACGGCGCGCAGGAGCTGCTCGCGAATCTCGGCATGGATATCAGCCCCGAGGATATCAGCAAGAAGCGCATCGATACGAATTGGTAAGGCGCCGCTTTGCGTCGCAGTGAATAGTGAATAGTGAATAGTGAATAGTGAACGGCGGGACACCCGCACCCGATTCCTGTATGCTATCTGTAACGTGAGGTTTTTATGAAAAAATTATTTGATAGATTAAGTGAACACAATATCTCTTACAGCCTGAATGAACCCATGAGCGCCCACACGACCTTTAAGATCGGCGGGCCTGCGGATGTGTTTATCACCGTACGCGATACCGACGAGCTGTGCGCGGCGGTCAAAGCCTGCCGTGAGAACAGCGTTCCGTTGATGATCCTCGGCAAGGGCTCCAATCTTTTGGTGTCCGACGCCGGTATCGAGGGCGCGGTGATTACGCTTGACGGCGCGTTCAAGGAGCTGACCGTCGACGGCGATACCGTTACGAGCGGCGCGGGCGTCGCGCTGTCAAAGCTCTGTACGACCGCTCTGGAAAACGGACTTGCGGGCTTGGAGTTCGCCTACGGCATCCCCGGAACGGTGGGCGGCGCGGTCTATATGAACGCCGGCGCCTACGGGGGAGAGACAAAGGACGTCTGCATCGAGGCGACCTACCTTAGGCCCGACGGTGAGATCGGCGTTTATACGAATGCCGAACTGGACTTTTCCTACCGTCACAGTGTATTTAAGGAAAACGACAATATAATTCTTTTTGCGAAATATAAATTAACTCCGGACGATCCTGCCGCGATCAAGGCGCGCATGGACGATTTTCTGAATCGCCGCCGCACCAAGCAGCCGCTGGACTATCCCTCGGCGGGCTCGGTGTTCAAGCGTCCGCCGGGAGCCTTTGCCGGTACGCTGATCGAGCAGTGCGGCTTGAAGGGCAAGACCGTCGGCGGCGCGCAGGTCAGCGAAAAGCACGCCGGCTTTATCATCAATGTCGGCGGCGCCGTCTGTGATGACGTCATGAATCTTGTCAAGCTGGTGCAGGATACCGTCAAGGCTGAGACAGGATATACTTTGGAGTGCGAGATCATTCGGACAGGGAGGTAGCCAATGGAATTTGTCATCCTGACAGGGCTTTCCGGCGCGGGCAAGACAAACGCGCTCCACGCGATGGAGGATATCGGCTTTTACTGCGTCGATAACCTGCCGCCGCTCTTGCTCGATACGTTTTACGATCTTTGCGAAAAATCCACCGATAACCGTATGAAGCGCGTCGCTGTCGTAGCGGACGCACGCTCCGGCGAGATGTTCGCCGAGATCGCCGACGTCCTGCAAAAAGCCAAGCTGGACGGCAGACGCTTCAAGATCCTGTTCCTCGACGCCAAGCTCGACGTCCTTGTCGTCCGCTATAAGGAGACCCGCCGCAAGCATCCGCTGATCGGTGAGATGGTATCCGGCTCGGTGGAGGAAGCGGTTGAGCTCGAGAACGAGCTGATGAAGGAAGTGCGCGAGATGGCTGACTACGTCATCGACACAACCTTTATGCAGCCCGCACAGCTCAAGGAGCGCGTCACCACCCTGTTTACCGGCGACGCGCGCGATTCGCTCCTCGTCACCTTTATGTCCTTCGGATTCAAGTACGGTATCCCCATGGAAGCGGATCTGATCTTCGACGTCCGCTGCCTGCCGAATCCGTATTATGTTCCGGAGCTGAAGCCTCTCACCGGACTGGACGAGGCGGTCGTCGATTATGTGATGGGCTTCGAGGTCAGCGGACAGTTTATCTCTAAGCTGACGGAGTTTATCGACTTCACCCTGCCGCTGTATAAACAGGAGGGCAAGAGCGAGGTCGTGATCGGTATCGGCTGTACCGGCGGCAAGCACCGATCCGTCACCGTCGCACGACTGCTGAATACCCATCTGATCGAGCGCAATCAAAAATCATCCACCCACCACAGAGATATCTGGAAAGCATAACGCTTTCAGTGAAAAGTTTAGGGTGAAGGGTGAAGAGTGATGGGCGGGACACCCGCACCCGAAAAATGATTGTTCGAGCGAAGCGAGTGACTGCCATCATTCACCATTCACCATTCATCATTCATCAATTACTATGTCCTTTTCAACCGAAACCAAGCGTGAGATATGCCAAAAGCTCTCGACGCGCGTACCGCTCCAGTACAGCGAGCTG
This sequence comes from uncultured Ruminococcus sp., assembly GCA_902779225.1. Taxonomy (GTDB): domain Bacteria; phylum Bacillota; class Clostridia; order Oscillospirales; family Acutalibacteraceae; genus Ruminococcoides. The sequence continues at coordinate 18,178 of CACZAW010000042.1, forward strand.
TATGCCATGCTGGTGCTGGGACGCGTCTTTACCGCCGACAGCATCGTGTTCAAAACCGAGAACGAGCATACCTTTTCGCACTTTATATTCTTATTGAACAAGCTGTTCAAGCCGAAATTCGAGGTCGTCGCCCCGATGCGCGGCGAGAGCGGCAAAAACAAAACCTATACCGTCACGCTGACCTGTCCTGCGGACTGTCGCCGGATCTTTGAGTATTACGGGCACGACAGCCGAGAGCTGAACCTGCGCGTCAACCGCGCCAACATCGAGGACGAGGAGCAGCAGCGTGCTTTTGTACGCGGGGCTTTTCTCGCCAGCGGCTCCGTTACCGATCCCGAAAAGGGCTATCATCTGGAATTCGCGGTCAGCTATCGCAACCTGTGCATGGATATCTGCCGCATCGTGCGCGAGATCCAGGACTGCGATATCGCCGTCAAGATGCTTTCGCGCGGCGGCGCGTATATCGGCTATGTCAAGGACAGCGAGCAGATCGCCGATCTTTTGACCTATATGGGAGCGGTTATCGCGGCGATGAACGTGATGGGCGCCAAGGCGCTCAAGCAGGTGCGCAATACCGCTAACCGACGCGCCAATTCCGAGATCGCAAATCTGCAAAAGACCGCTGCGGCATCCGCGGCGCAGATCAAGGCGATCAAGCGGCTGAAAAAATCCGGCAACTATAATCTGCTGCCGGACGAGCTGAAGATCGTCGCCGAACTGCGGTACGATTATCCCGAGCTGACCCTGCGTCAACTGGGCGAGATGCTCGACCCGCCGATCTCCCGCAGCGGCGTCAATCACCGACTGGAAAAAATCATCAGGTTTGCCGAGGACAAATCTGCGAAAGAGGAAAAACATGAGTGAACAGAAAAAAGAAACGACCTTTGACGAAGCCTACGGCGAGCTGGAAAAAACCGTCAACGCATTGGAAGCGCCGGACGTCAGGTTCGAAGAGAGTATGGCGCTGTATGAACGCGCGTGCGAGCTGGTCGTCTGCTGCCGCAGGATACTCTCCGATGCAAAGGTCAGGATGACCGATATCAACGAGCGCGTCAAAAAGCTGAACGCCGCTGCATCACCGTTTGATGAAATAGAGGAATGAAGCGATGAAACAATATCTGCCTATGATAGACAAAGCGCTTGAAGCATATATCCCGAAGGGCGACTTCGGCGAACAGCGGCTGATCGATTCCGCCGCCTATTCGCTGCGGCTGCCCGGCAAGCGTGTCCGACCAGCGCTGACGCTCGCTTTCTGTGAGCTGTGCGGGGAAGAGGCTGCGAAAGCCCTTCCGTTTGCCTGCGCGGTCGAGATGATCCACACCTATTCGCTGATCCATGACGATCTGCCGTGTATGGACGACGACGATTATCGCCGCGGCAAGCCCTCGAACCATAAGGTTTACGGCGAGGATATCGCCGTCCTAGCCGGCGACGCGCTACAAAGCATGGCGTACGCCGCGATGCTGTCCGATGATGCTGTCGCTGCGGTCGGTGCGGAAAACGCCGCAAAAGCCGCCAAGGTGCTCGCCGAGAAATCCGGCTTGCTCGGGATGGTCGGCGGACAGACGATCGACATCATGAGCGAGGGCAAAGAGCCCGATCTCGATACCCTTCGCGTGATGGATGAGAAAAAAACCGCCTGCCTGATCGAGGCGGCGTGCATGATG
>CACZAW010000043.1 GCA_902779225.1 uncultured Ruminococcus sp.
CAACTATTATCTGGACGTTTACGATATTTACGAACAGTTGGAGAATACGGTTCTGACGGAACTGGGACTTTTGATCACGGAGCACGGAGTGAAAACGACGTTTGAGGTGTATCCGGTCGTTTTCGGTTATATCAAGGATAATCGCGAAGTATTCAAAATGGTATTCGGTCCTAAGGGTCCCGCTTCGCTTTATATGAAGATACTGAATATGGTCGAGGGACTCAACCGAGCGATTTGGTCGGAGAGCTTCGGCGTGGATATGAATGACGAACGTGTTGTGTGCGCGATCCGCTATCACTCCAACGGCACAATGGCGATCGTCGGAAACTGGGTGATGACGGATTTTGCGCAGTCACAGGACTCAGTGATCCAAATGCTGGCGGGGCTCGACAGGAGCACACAGGCGTATTTGGCGTCATTACTTGGATAATCTCTCTTGCCGATGATCGACAGTCTGATAAAAATGCTCCCCGGTGTGGGGAGCATTTTTGTTAATAATTTGGTTTGATCTACTTTGCTTTCTCGTGCTATATGCTATTCCGATGGTGATGGGTGAGATACGCAACCTCTCTCGCGCCTGATCCGCAAAGGCGTGAAATAAGAGAAAGCCTCTCCCCTCGCCTGTGCGGGGGGATTCTTGCATACAGGCGCCGGATCTGGTATAATCAGCGTGAATAATGCAAAGGAGTGCTTCACTTGCACAGAGAGACTATTGAGAACGAATATCTGGAATGTGAACAGCGGTGGGTATATCTGCTGCTGATCGCGGCGGCGGGATGGTTCGGCGCATACACCTTCATCCTGCGCGGAGGCGTATTCTGCAACGCCCAGACCGCAAACGTCGTGCTGTTTGCCGTGGCGCTGGGTCAACAGCGGTGGGAACACGCGGCATATCTGCTGATCCCCATCGGCGCGTACTTTCTCGGCGCGTTTGTCTCCGAATACCTCGGCAAGACCGTCAAGCGGTTCCACTTTCTCCGCTGGGACACTCTGTTGATCGGATTCGAGATCCTCGTCGTGATCGCGCTGGGACTGTTGCCCGAGAGCGCCCCCGACCAGATCTGTCAGATCGCGCTGAATTTCATCTGCTCGATGCAGTTCAACACCTTCCGTCAGGTCAAGGGGATCCCCGCAGCGACTACTTTCGTCACGAACCACATCCGACAGGTGGGTTCCTCTGCGGCAAAATTCCTCCGTCACCGCGACCCCTCCTCCAAAGAGAGGCTGCTCATCCACGGCGCGCTGATCCTCTGCTTCGCTCTGGGCGCTGTGCTGGGCACGGTGGGGTGTACCCTGCTCGGCTATCGCTCGATCCTCGGCAGCGCGGTCATTCTGCTCGTCATCTTCATCCGTCTGGCGCACGCTGACCGCTCCTATGAAAAGGAGATGCTCAGCCGCGTTCCTCACGGACACTGACACAAACAAGAGATCGTGCGCTGTTGAGCGGGGACTGTAGATTATTATTTTATTTGACAGATGTTACCGTAATATGAAGGACGAACGGGTCATGTGTGCGATCCGCTATCACTCCAACGGCACGATGGCGATCGTCGGCAACTGGGTGATGACAGATTTTGCGCAGTCACAGGACTTTGTGATCCAAATGCTGTCCGGGCTTGACAAAAGCACGCAGTCATACTTGACGTCACTGTTAGGATAAAAAGAAAGCGTCGGGGGATTCCTCGACGCTTTTATGATGCTTGATACGGTTTTCAGAATTCTCCGCCCAGATTTTCGAGGGAGTCGATGACCACCTTGCAATCGGGCTTGACGAGCTGCATCACGCATTTCATCTGGTTTTCGGGGATCGCGACGCATCCGCCGGTGTAGGGCTTGCAGGGGCCGAGGCAGTGCAGGAAGATCGCAGAGCCTGCGCCGGGGGTACACTCCGCATTATAGCTGATGTTCAGGCAGTACTGATACTGACGGGTGTAGTCGATGATGTGCTCCGAGTTGTCTTTATCAAGCTCGGGATAATCCTTGATATCGACCAGCTTGTTATACGCCATTCCGTCGCGTACGTCGCCGGACCAGTAGGTGTCGTTGTCGACCTTGGTGTAGGGGATGGCACAGCCGGGGTCGTCGGCGATACCGAACGCCGCGTTGAAGCCGAAGGTGCCGACGGGAGTTTTGCCGTCGCCTTCCTTGGTTTTGCCCAAGCCGTTTTTGCCGATGTAGCCCGGAGTGCTCATGATCATCTTCCACTTGCCGTTTGCATCCTTTTCGTGCATGGAGACCCATGCGGTGGTTTTATCATATGCAGCTACGACAAAGAGCTGATCTGCGGTCTTTGCTGCGGGCAGATCGGTGACCCATTTTGGTGATTCTCCCAGCATGGCGATGGTGGATACGTCGTCTGTCGTCGCGGCAGAGGCGCTCGTGACAGCCAGCGAGCTGATCGAAAAAATACTGATTAATGCAAGAATCCCTGCGAGAAGTCTTGTTTTGACGGTGCGCTTTGTGTTGGTCATCGGAATCGCTCCTTTCGTGATCGAATCGTTTTGATTTGATGGCTCTCTTTTGATTGCATCTTTATCATAGCATGGCTTTTCAGCGGATTCAATTTACATTTTTCGGCGAAGTGTTCAGTTTTGAACAAATGGGAGCCGATCTGTTCAAAACTGAACAAAAACCGTATCAATTGTAAAATTTCTGTTTTTTCTTCGTTTTAATTCTAATACAGAAAATTAACACAGGCGTTTTTCGGTATGATAGACTCGTGTTTGGAACTATATCAATTGAAAGGCAGGAAATAATATGAAAATCGGTTGTGTAAAAGAAATCAAGAATAATGAGTTTCGCGTAGGACTGACTCCCGACAATGTCGCGGCATATGTCGCGGCGGGGCATCATGTCTATATCGAAAAGGGCGCGGGCGTCGGCTCGGGCTTTGCCGATACGGAATATGTGCAGGCGGGCGCTTCGCTGATCGACAACGCTCCCGACGTATGGAACCTTGTCGATATGATGGTCAAGGTCAAGGAGCCGCTCGAAGAAGAGTACGCCTATTTCCGCGAGGGACTTATCCTCTATACCTATCTGCATCTTGCTGCTGACGAGCAGCAGATGGACGCGCTGCTTGACGGCAAGGTCAAGGCGGTCGCATATGAGACGCTGCAGGAGACAGACAGATCGCTTCCGCTGCTTGCCCCGATGTCGCAGATCGCCGGTCGTCTGTCGATCCAGGAGGGCGCAAAATATCTGGAGAAGCGCTTCGGCGGCGAGGGCATCCTGCTCGCCGGCGTTCCCGGAACCCCCAAGGCTAACGTTGTGATCCTCGGCGGCGGTACTGTAGGTTTGAATGCCTGCAAGATTGCTGTCGGCATGGGTGCAAACGTCACTATCCTCGACGTCAACCTCAAGCGCCTAGAAGAGCTGGACAACCTCTTCGGCGCGCATATCCAGACCTTAGTCAGTAACGACAGCAACGTTGAGCGCGTGCTCAGGGACGCCGATCTGGTCATCGGCTCCGTGCTGATCCCCGGCGCTTCCACCCCGAAGCTCTTTAAGAAAAAGTATCTGCCCGAGATGAAGGACGGTGCGGTATTTGTCGACGTCGCCATCGATCAGGGCGGCTGCGGCGAGACCAGCCGCGTCACCACCCATGACGATCCCGTATACATCGTGGACGGCGTAGTGCATTATTGTGTCGGCAATATGCCCGGCGCGGTTCCGAGAACCAGCACCATCGCCCTGACAAACGCTACCCTGCGCTACGGGCTTGAGATCGCGAAGAACGGTCTTGAGGCTGCCTGCAAGGAAAGCAGCGTGATCGCCTCCGGCGTGAACTGCTACCTCGGCAAGCTCACCAACGAGAACGTCGCCAAGGCGCACGGCCGTGAGTGGACCGCGCTTGATTCGCTGATGTAATCATATATATAATGAAAGCCGGTCTGTGAGAGCAGACCGGCTGATTTTATCCTGAAAAAAGTTTCTGTTTTCTTCGAATAAAGGGTGACAAAACCGCCCCGGTATGATATGATGAAGAAAACTTTTTTGAGGTATGGAATGTTTCAACAGATTTACGATGCGGTTTATCGTATGGATCTTTGGGCGGCGGCGGCAATATTCGCGGCACTCATTCTTATCTGGTCGGTTCTGGGCGCCCTGTTTCGCCAAAGAATGCAGATCGTCGGCATCGTGTTCGCGATCGTATCTGCGGGGCTGATACTGTATATCACGCTGTTTTCGCGTCATTCGGGTTGGATTTCGCACGAGATCATGCCGTTTTCTACGATAACGTTGGGCGCTGAGCGGCCGGGGCTGTATCGCGCAGCGATCATGAACATCTTTTTGTTTGTGCCGCTCGGCATGGCGCTGCCGTATATTTTCAAAACGAAAACACGAAACAGACTTCTGCTGACGGTTCTGATCGGCGCGGGCTTATCTGTTCTGATCGAAACGACACAGCATTTTTTGCGGGTGGGGATGACACAGACGGACGACGTCATCTGCAATACGCTGGGCGCGGCGATCGGTATGTGCGCCTATCCGTTATCGCTGCTGTGGATCAAGCTGCGGGAACGCAAAAAACCAAATAATGACCAATAAAAAAGCCGGACTGCTGCGAGAACAGTCCGGCTGAATTTATTCATAAATGTCATTGCGAAGCCCGTTAGGGCTGTGGCAATCTCAACCGATTAAATAGGTATCATACCACACCCGAGCAAAGCGTATTTGATCGTCAGATCAATCTTCTTCTTTTGCTTTGATGAGGAAGCGGAAGATGATCGCCGCCAGAGCCGCGCCTACCAGAGGACCTACGATGAAGACCCACAGAGAGCTCAGCGCTTCGCCGCCCTTGAAGATAGCGGGACCGAAGGAGCGAGCGGGGTTGACGGAGGTGCCGGTGAAGTAGATGCCGAAGATATGTACCAGCGTCAGGGTGAAGCCGATGATCAGGCCGGCGCATTTCTCAAACTTCTTTTTAGAGGTAACGCTGAGGATGACCAGAACAAAGATGAAGGTGAGGATGCATTCAACGATCAGGGACTTGACGACGTCGCCCTTGAACAGACCGTTGGCGCCGAGGCTGGAGTCAAAGCCCACCAGTGCGCCGAGAACAGCCGCGCCCGCGGTAGCGCCCGCGAACTGAGCGATGATGTAAACGATGAATTCGCCGATGCTCATGCCGCCGTTGATCAGAACGCCGAGCGAGACAGCCGGGTTGATATGGCATCCGGAAACGTTGCCGATCGAGTAAGCCATCGCGACGATGACCAGACCGAACGCAAGCGCAGTCAGCGCATAGGCGACGTCGGGCGAATCGGTCTTGCAGCCGAGAACGGTCGCAACGCCGCAGGCGATGAGTACCAGTACAAAGGTACCGATGAATTCAGCACAGAATTTTTTGACTAATTGCATTTTCTACTCTCCTTTTTATTTTTGGATAGTAACATTCGTTACAATATTATGATAACAACTACGGTTGTAAAATGCAACAGATTTTTGTGAAATATTGATAAAAATTTTGTAACTTATATCGTGATGATCCCCGTATAGCCTGCGACGATCCCCGCAGCCGCCGAGAGGACGATCACGAGGATGGGATTGAGCTTTTTATACAGCAGCAGGAACAGCATCACGGCAAATACGATGATGATAAACCAGAAATTCGCACTGAGCAGCTCCGTTTGAAAGAAGCTGTCAAAGGTGAATCCCGCGGGGAAGAGGACGTCATAGCCGACCTTGAGGACGGTCGCGCCGATCAGACCGACAACGGTGCTTTTCAGCCCGAGCATCACGCCGCGGACGATGAGGCTCTCTTTGAATTTCTCGTAGCACTTGGCGATGATCAGGATGATGATGAAGGGCGGCAGTACCAGTCCTACGGTCGCGCACAGCGAGCCGAGGATCCCGCCGACCTCGGAGCCGACATAGGTTGCGATATTGACGGCAAAGGCGCCGGGGGTACTCTCCGCGACCGCGATAAAGTCGACCAGCTCCTGATTGCTCAGCCAGCCGTGCGCCATGACGGTCTCCTCGATAAAGGGGATCATCGCGTAGCCGCCGCCGAAGGTCAGCGCGCCCATCTTGAAGAATTCGAGGAAAAGGGTCAGGTAGATCACAGCTCACGCCCCCTTTTCTTCGCGATCAGGGTAGCGGCAAGCCCTATGACCGCCGCCGAGAGCAGGACGACGATGACGTTAGCCGAGAAAAAGGCGACCGCGACCAGCGACGCCGCCATGATGCAGTAGGCGACGATATTTTGGGGCGATTTTTTGAACATGGAGACGACTGCCTTGACCAACAGCGCCAGCACGCCCGCGCGAATGCCGAAAAAGGCGTATTTGACCGCCTTGAGCTCTTCGAATTGCCGCAAAAACAGCGAGATCAGGTAGATGATGACAAAGGACGGCAGCACGACGCCCAGGGTCGCGCAGAATGCGCCGAGCAGTCCCGCTACCTTGTAGCCGATGAAGGTCGCCGCGCAGATGGAGATCGGTCCCGGGGTGGACTCGGACAGCGCGATCACGTCGATCAGGTCGTCGGGATCGATCCATTTTTTCTTTTTAGAGGTCTCGTTCTCGATGATCGGGATCATCGCATAGCCGCCGCCGAAGGTGACGACGCCGATCTTCATGAACGTGAGCAATAGCTGTAAGCAGAGTTTCAACTTGTTTTTCATATCATTTCCGTTTATTGATTGCTGTAAGAGTATTTCTTTGAGGGGAATGCTCGGCGGACGTCGGACACGCGTGTCAAGCGTCGCCCACTACGGCGTCGGAATAGTATCGCGCTGCTGACGCAGTACGAACGGGCAGGTCAAGACCTGCCCCTACGGCTTAACGCACAATGAATAGTCAGTTCTGCTTTTCCACGATCTTATAGTCGTCGCTGAAGCGGAAGTAGGCGCAGTTTGAGTCGTTGCCGCTCATAAAGCGGGCGAGGTCGTCCTCGTCCAGATTGACCGCGCACTCATAGTCGTCGTAGGCCTCATTGTAATTGTAATAGGCGCAGAATTCACAGCTTGTTTTGCCTGCCATTGGGGTCAACTCCCTTGTTGTGGAAATCTTTTTGTTATTATAACAAAATTTGTTCGGTTTTTCAACATAAACCTGTTGCAATTTGTCCGACGATTCGGTATACTTAAATAAATATAATAGTCAGGAGATGATTCCATTGAAAATTACAAACGACATCAAGTATATCGGCGTCAACGACCATCAGGTTGATCTGTTCGAAGGTCAATATGTCGTGCCTAACGGCATGGCGTACAACTCCTATGTGATCATGGATGAAAAGATCGCCGTTATGGATACCGTAGATCAGCATTTCGGCGATGAATGGCTGAATAATCTCAAGCGTGTTCTGGGCAACCGCGAGCCGGATTATCTGGTCGTCCAGCATATGGAGCCCGATCACAGCGCGAACATCGACAACTTCCTCAATGTGTACCCGAACGCGACCGTCGTCTCTTCTCAGAAGGCGTTCGCCATGATGGTGAATTTCTTCGGCACCGAGTATGAGGACAGACGCATCGTCGTCAAAGAGGGCGATACCCTCGAGCTGGGCTTGCATACGCTCAATTTTGTGGGAGCACCGATGGTTCACTGGCCCGAGGTACTGATGACCTACGAGAGCACCGATAAGGTTCTGTTCTCCGCCGACGGCTTCGGCAAGTTCGGCGCGCTGGACGTTGAAGAGGACTGGGCTTGCGAGGCTCGCCGCTATTATATCGGTATCGTCGGCAAGTACGGCGCTCAGGTACAGAATGTACTGAAAAAGGCGGCGGGGCTCGAGATCGATATCATCTGCCCGCTGCACGGCCCGATCCTGACCGAGAACCTCGGCTACTACCTCGATCTGTATAATACATGGTCGTCCTACGGCGTCGAGACCGACGGCATCATGATCGCCTACACCTCTGTTTACGGTCACACCAAGAAGGCTGTCGAGCTGCTCGCCGACAAGCTGCGCGCCAACGGTTGTCCCAAGGTCGCCGTCAACGACCTCGCGCGCGAGGATATGGCGGAGTGTGTGGAGGATGCGTTCCGCTACGGCAAGATCGTCCTTGCCACCACCACCTATAACGCGGATATCTTCCCGTTTATGAAGGAATTCATCAACCATCTGACGGAGCGCAACTTCCAGAATAAGACCGTTGCTTTCATCGAGAACGGTTCATGGGCGCCGCTGGCAGAAAAAACCATGCGCAGGATGCTCGAGGGCTGCAAGCACATCACCTATACAGACCATCATGTGCATATCAAGTCCGCGATGAATGATAAAAATATCGAGGAGATCGACGCGCTGTGCGCCGAGCTGACCAAGGATTATCTGGCAAAGCAGGATGAGACAGCGGATAAGAACGACCTCACCGCGCTGTTCAATATCGGCTACGGTCTGTATGTCGTCACCGCCAAGGACGGCGATAAGGACAACGGCTGTATCGTCAACACCGTTTCGCAGGTCACCAATACGCCCAACCGCATCGCGGTGTGCATCAATAAAAAGAACCTGACCCATGATATGGTCAAAAAGACCGGCATGATGAACGTCAACTGCCTGTCGACCGAGGCGCCGTTCGAGGTGTTCGAGCATTACGGCTTCCAGACCGGACGCGAGGTCGATAAGATCGTCGGCGAGGGCTTGCTCCGCTCGGATAACGGCGTTGTTTTCCTCGGCAAGTATATCAATTCGTTTATGTCGCTGAAGGTAGAGCAGACGGTCGATCTCGATACCCACAGTATGTTTATCTGTGTCGTCACCGAGGCGCGCGTGATCACCAACGTCGAGACCATGACCTATACCTACTATCAGAACTATGTCAAGCCGAGACCCGATACCGAAGGCAAGAAGGGCTGGGTCTGCAAGGTATGCGGCTACATCTATGAGGGCGAGGATATCCCGGATGATTTCATCTGCCCGCTGTGCAAGCACGGCGTCGCGGACTTTGAGCCGATAGGGTGATTCGCTCCGCTCAAGAGAACAGTGGATCATGAATAGCGAAAAGTAAGGGGCGGGACGCCCGCACCCGTAATAAAAAATATGAAGGAGAAATCATATGAAAAAGTATGTTTGCAGCGTATGCGGTTATGTTTACGATCCCGAGGAGAACGGCGGCGTAGCGTTTGAGGATCTTCCCGACGATTATGTTTGCCCGCTCTGCGGCGTAGGTAAAGAGGATTTCGAAGAAGAATAATTCTTTTTTCGAATAATATCGTATCAAACAACGGGGCTGTCGCTTGCGGGCGACAGCCCCTGAGTCATATTATGCACAATAAAGCAGGGCTGCCGTATGAGGCAGCCCTGTTGCATAAAGAATATTGAGTATCAGTCCTGACCGGGAACCTTCGGCAGGGCGGCAAAGCCGGCTGCGAGGTCTTCGTCGGTGGGGATATAGTCGGTCATCTCGCCGTCGTTGAACTTTTCGTAAGCGACCAGATCAAAGTAGCCGGTGCCGGTGAGGCCGAAGAGGATGGTCTTTTCTTCGCCGGTCTCCTTGCACTTGAGCGCTTCGTCGATCGCGACGCGGATGGCGTGGCTGGATTCGGGAGCGGGGAGGATGCCCTCGATGCGTGCGAACTGCTCCGCCGCCTCAAAGACCTCTGTCTGCTCGACCGCTCTGGCCTCCATGTAACCGTCGTGGTACAGCTGGCTGAGGGTGGTGGACATACCGTGGAAGCGCAGACCGCCGGCGTGGTTTGCCGAGGGGATAAAGCTGCTGCCGAGGGTATACATCTTCGCCAGCGGGCAGATCATGCCGGTATCGCAGAAGTCATAAGCGTACTTGCCGCGGGTGAAGCTCGGGCAGGATGCGGGCTCGACTGCGATGATCTGATAGTCCGCCTCGCCGCGGAGCTTTTCGCCCATGAACGGAGCGATCAGACCGCCGAGATTGGAGCCGCCGCCGGCACAGCCGATGATCATATCGGGCTTGACGCCGTATTTATCGAGCGCGGTCTTAGCCTCAAGACCGATGACAGACTGATGCAGGAGCACCTGATTGAGTACCGAACCCAGCACATAACGATAGCCGGGATGGGTAACGGCGACCTCGACCGCCTCGCTGATCGCACAGCCCAGCGAGCCGGTGGTGCCGGGATGCGCCTCAAGGATCTTTTTGCCGACCTCGGTGGTCATCGAGGGGGAGGGAGTGACCTCTGCGCCGTAGGTGCGCATGACCTCACGGCGGAAGGGCTTTTGCTCATAGCTGACCTTGACCATGAATACCTTCAGATCAAGTCCGAGATATGCGCACGCCATGGAGAGGGCTGTGCCCCACTGACCTGCTCCGGTCTCGGTGGTAACGCCCTTGAGCCCCTGTTTCTTCGCGTAGTATGCCTGCGCGATCGCAGAGTTGAGCTTGTGGCTGCCGGAGGTGTTGTTGCCCTCGAACTTATAGTAGATCTTGGCGGGTGTGCCGAGCGCTTTTTCAAGGCAGTAAGCACGAACCAGCGGTGCGGGACGGTACATTTTGTAGAAGTCCTGGATCTCCTGCGGGATGTCGATGTAAGGGGTGGTGTCATCCAGCTCCTGCTTGACCAGCTCTTCACAGAAGATACCGCTCATTTCCTCAGCGGTCAGGGGCTGACCGGTGCCGGGATTCAACAGGGGCGCAGGCTTGTTCTTCATGTCTGCGCGCAGGTTATACCATTTGTGAAATATGAATGGTGAATGGTTGCGGGAGGACGCTGTCCTCGCCTGATCGAACGGAAAAGATTCTGTTCATCACCATCGTTTGGTTTCTGTATACGTTATCATAATTCCCTCCAAGAATTATATAAAATGTATAATAATGCATAGATTAAATAATTATCCTAATCGGACAAATAAAAAACTGTCCCTGCATTTCTGCCGGGACAGGATAATTCCTGCGGTGCCACCCTGCTTGACGCGATATTACCCGCGCCCTCTCGATACGTACTTCATACGCCGACCCTGTTGACGGTAGGTCAAACCGTCTCGCATACTCTGCAATCGCATTTCTGTTCGCCCTCCGAAGTCCATTCAGCCTTATATTATCTGCCGCGATCGCACCGCCCGCGGCTCTCTGAGAGATAAGGGATAACGCCTACTTACTCTTCGTCATCGGTTTTGTGTTTCGATTTGCCTGTATTGTAGCGCATAATCATTCATTTGTCAATAGGTTTTTTAAAAAAAGTTTAGCGATTTTATGTGTTAGCGTATGAAAGCGCGTCGAAAAGCCCCGAGAGATATCCCTCGGGGCGGATCTGGAGGTCTGCGTTTTTATGACAGGGGGTCAGGGAGCGACGGAGCCGATCTGTCCGGTGACGGCAAGGGTGACCGAGCCGGGCGTCATATTCCATTCGCCGCTTTTTTCGATCTGAGAGTAGCTTGCCGCGGGGATGGCGATCACACCGTTCGCGGTGGCAAAGACGCCGGTCGCTTCATCGTAGGTGTAGTCGACGCCTTCGACAAGGGCGGTCCCGTCGAGCGTGACGCTGATGTCGGTCAGGACGGGGTCAAAGGTATCGGTGATGACGGCGTTTTCGGTATCAAGCACCGCGGTGTTGCCGGAGTTCAGCAGCTGGAAGGTGTAGGTCAGCGCGCCGTTCTCGGCGACCGGGATCGGCGAGACCGATTTGACGACGGAGAGCAGAGCCGCGTTGACGACGGCGACGGATTCCTCTGCGGTGACCGCCGTGACGGTCGGCGAATCGACGGTGACGGTGTTGGTGATCGAGGCGCCGGTCTCCAGCGGCGCATAGCCGTTGACCTGTGCTGCATAGATAAGGGTCGCGCTGCCGCGGGCAGGTACGGAAATATCGCTCAGGACAAGACCGTCTGTCGTCGCGGCGGCGGGGTCGGGCTGGAGGACGCCGTTCTGATAGTATTGCAGTGACTCTGCGATATAGGTCAGGGGCTGTACCGTACCCGTGCCGTAGGGATAAGCGCCGAGGTCGTCGGTCACGGTAAGGCCGTTGACGGCTGTATCCGAGTTGTTGACGATGCTGACAACATAGGTCAGTGTATCGCCTTCGGCATAGGATTCGTTGACGGCGTATTTGCTGACGCTGAGCATCCCCTCGATCATGCCGACGGCGGCGTTGGATTGGATCTGAGCGCCGTTATAGCTGAGGGTCGCTACGTTCGTAAAGGTAGTTGCCATGATTTTTCCTTTCCTTGTTTTTCTCGGCAGGGACAGCGATCAAAACCGCTTTCCCGCCTGATGTATTCTATGCTGCGAGGGCAAAAATGCGACCGCAAAAAGAAAAAATCTCAGCGAAAAAAAGAAAAGGCTTGCATTTTTCGGATAGATGTGGTAAAGTATATAGCACACGGAGGCTTAGCTCAGCTGGTTAGAGTACCTGCTTGACGTGCAGGGGGTCATTGGTTCGATTCCAATAGTCTCCACCATATGGATAATGGGAGTCCCAAACGGGGCTCCCATTTTTCATTAGTGTGGGTGGAGACTATTGGAATCGAAGGCGACCGTGCCAAGATGTAAGCGTCAGCGCACATCGCAGGCAAAATCAGTCCGGGGGACTGATTTTAGACAATATGTAGTGACCCCGCATTTGTAGAAACGTGGATTTACCTGTATACTATAAATGCGAAAATGGTAACAGGGATTACCGCATA
>CACZAW010000044.1 GCA_902779225.1 uncultured Ruminococcus sp.
TTTGGCTCCTGCGGCGCGGCAGTCGGAGTTGAATCCTGCGGCTCCTGCTGTCGGTACGACGAGGTCGGCGCGGGAGCTTGCTGCCGGCTTTGACCGTTTTGTTCGTTCGGGTTCGGATACACATATTCGGTCTGCGGCGCGGTTTGCTGTAGGTTATCCTGCGCCATATTTGCCGCTTTGGGAGTATCGGGCTTTTGCGTCGGCGGATCCGCCGCGTTGCCTTTGTTCTTATCAGGCGCGGGGGACGGCGTATTTTGATCTGCCATCTGAGCGGTTTTCAGATCCTCTCCCTGCGATACGGCGATGATCTCGCCGCTGGACGCCGCGACACGGTAAATATATATCTGCCTGTCGCTGTGAACCGTCACGCTGTATATCAGACCGTAGCTGTCTGCACCGAGACGGATATCGACGTCGTCATCACTAAAGCCCATTTCGCTGCAAACCAATCGGATCGCGTCCTCAGGCGAGATACATCCGCCGGAAACGCCGAAGATCCCGATGCTGTTGTATCGGATGCCGCGATAGGTCGTCAGCAAATTCAAATCGTTGACGGACAGCCGCGACAACAGCTCCGCGCTGAAGCTTTTGTCCTTTTTGAGGATATCCGTGATCATTTCCGCTTTTCCGACAGAAATACGGTGTCTGCGCGCCATGCGCTGGATATCCCTGTCGTCGGATGCGACCGTTGTCAGGATCGCGCCGTCAAATTCGTCGTCCGCAAAGCTGTCCTTGACCGCTTCAAAGGTCGCGTTCAGCAAGACCTCGGGATCGTCGGGAGCATCCGCAGTAACCAAAACGGTATTGGCGTTCTCGCCGAGATTATCGTTTTCTATCATGACGTCAAGGGTGTTGTCGACCGCCTCCTGCAGCGTCGCGCCCTTATCGATCCGCTTCGACAGACGCAGCGCGACATTATCCATGCCGCTGATGCTGACAGGTCGATTCTCTCGGTTGAGGCTGATTTCAAAGCAGGCGTCGTTCTCGATCAGAACCGTTGAATAAACCTCGTTATTGTGCATGAAGGTCAGGACGAAGATCAATCCCGTAACGATGACGATGCTCGCGGCGATCAGCCCCGCGATCTTCATATACTTGCCGCGCAGATTTTCCTGCGTCACACTGACGGTCGGCACGTTATTTTTGCTTTTTGCGGCGGCAACGATCTCTTCGGCTTTATCGGGAGTCGCGTCCGCAAATGACGCGCGCAGCATCTCCTGCAAATCTTTATTACTCGGTTTATTCACGGTACGCACCCCCTTTCGTTAAGTATTGCCTGAGCTTTTTGAGCGCCCGCCTGTATTTGCTTCTGACCGTCGCCGACGGTATTCCCAGCACGGTCGCGATCTCGCTGTGCTTCAGCCCTGCGACCGAATGCAGCGTGATCACCTTGCGTTCTTCATCCGTGAGGATCTTCATTGCCTCGTTAAGCAATATCCGATCCTCGCTGTGTGAAATATCCGGGAACTCTATCGGCTTAGACTGGTCGTCAAGCTGCTTGATCTTATTGCGGTCTCTGATCTTCGAGATACAGATGTTCCGCGTAACGGTCATGATCCATTCCATCGGTCTGCCCATCGGCACATACAGATGAGCGGATTTATGGATAGAGAGGTATACATCCTGCAGAGCATCCTCTGCGTCCTCGCGATTATTCAGCATAGAGAGGGTAAACGAATATACACCTGCGCTCGTTTCTTCATACAGAAGCTTGAGCGAGGTCATGTTGTCGTTCGCTATTTCCCTTAAATACCTTTCCAGCCGTCGACTGCGCGAACCGTCATCGGCAAATGCAAATAAAACCATTGCTGTCAAAACCCTTTCATATATATAACGCGCGAGAAGGCTGTTTTGTTGCATCAAATTGAAATTTATTTTTATTATACCATAATCACAACGGGATTATGGTATAATCAGCCATCGCCCGTTGTCGCGCAGCGACAAACTGGGCGGGCAATATAAATCTTGTATAATAACCGGATTTATGCGGTTATTATACCATATTTTTACTTTCGATTAGAATTATCTTTGCCCATGTTATAAACGAAAGCACTGCCGACTTGAATACATCTATAATTCTAAAACAGAATTATAATTTTCACATAACCGTCATATTTCAATCACTTAACTGTCAATATGATGGGGTATGATAATGTCACAGTCAAGAAAATATCACCATTCAAGGAGGAACCGATATGAAACAGAAAATCATTGCCGCAGTTCTGAGCGCGTTGGTGCTTAGCGCATCCTTAGCCGCCTGCTCCGGCAACACTTCCGAAACAAAATCCGACAACACCGCACAGACACAGTCTGTCTCTCTTAATCAAAATGCTGCGTCCAACGGCTCGGGAGAAGCGACCTCTGCCGAAGTAACAAGCGCTGACGGCGCAGGCGCCGTCTACACGGGCGGCTACGCAAACGGTAAGCTCAACACGGCGGAGATGTTCACCGAGCGTGATCTCAAGCAGGAGGCGGATACCTCCGACGCAAAAGAGCTGACGCTCTCTGACGGCAAGGACGTCACCGTCACCGAGGACGGCGTATATGTGATCACCGGCACGGCGAAAAACGCGAGCATCATCGTCGAGGCTCCGGATGACGCAAAGGTACAGCTTGTCCTCAACGGCGTCAGCATCACCAACGACGCTGCACCCGCGATCTACGTCAAGAGCGCCGACAAGGTATTTGTCACCACTGCCGACGGCTCCGAGAACGCCCTGACGGTCAGCGGTACCTTCACCGCCGACGGCGATACAAACACCGACGCGGTCATCTACAGCAAGGACGATCTTGTCCTCAACGGTAAAGGCTCCCTGAACATCAGTTCAACGGACAACGGTATCTCCGGCAAGGACGATATCAAGATCACCGGCGGCACGATCAATATCACCTCTGTTGCCGACGCGATCGAAGCCAACGACTCCATCGCCATGACCGACGGCAATATCACCGTCACCACCGATAAAGACGCTCTGCACGCCGAGAACGACGAAGACGACAGCGTAGGCTATATCTACATCGGCGGCGGCAGCATCAACGCCGCTACGGGCAGCGACGGTATCCAGGCGACCACCGTTCTCCAGATCGACAACGGTACTGTCACCGTCAACGGCTCCGAAGGACTTGAGGCGACCTATATCCAGATCAACGGCGGTACAATCAACGTAACCGCTGCCGACGACGGCATCAACGCCTCGAACAAATCGACCGCCTACTCCGTTACCGCTGAGTTCAACGGCGGCGAGATCAACGTCGACATGGGTCAGGGCGATACCGACGCCATCGACGTCAACGGTGACCTCTATATCAACGGCGGCACCTTCAACATCAATGCGCAGTCCCCCTTCGACTACGACGGAGCGTGCGAATATAACGGCGGCACCATCTACGTCAACGGCGAACTGACCGATGATATCACCAACCAGATGATGGGCGGTCGCGGCGGCATGGGCGGAGGCCCCGGCGGTATGGGAAATCCCGACGAAATGCGCTGATCGATCCCAAAAATTCATACGAAACAGAAGGCGGATCAGCTCCGCCTTCTGTTATTTTGCACAAAATGCGCTGATAGATTTAGTAATCTTGTCGATTTTATTGTTTTATCATGTATCTTGTGGTATAATATCATTCTGACACTATATATATAAAGGAGGGGTGCTTATGCCTGACAGACAGGAGTTTTTTGACAGCGGTTATCTGAAGCCCGCCATCGAGTGGATGAGCGAACAGATGCCCGGCGGCTTCTTCATTTATCGTGCCGACAACAGCATGGAGATACTCTATATCAACGACGCTGCTCTGCGCATCTTCGGATGTGATACGATCGAAGACTTCAAAGCGCTGACCGGCAATACCTTCCGCGGACTTGTCCATCCGGAAGATTTTGAAGCAACCCAAAAAGAGATCGGTCAACAGATCGCCCATAATATCCAAGACCGGACCGATCATGTAGAATACCGGATCATCCGCAAGGACGGCGCGGTGCGCTGGATCGACGATTACGGTCACTATGCCCAGCTGCCCGGATACGGCGATGTATACTATGTATTTATCAGCGATATCACCAACAAGCATCTGGTCGATGAGGAGAATACCCGGCGCGCAGGCGTCTATTCCGGTCTGATCGATCATCTGAACCGTCATGAGAACGATTATCTTTCCGTGATCCGCGTCAATCTGACAAAAGGGGTCATCGAAAAAACCGGCGGCGCCGACCCTTTTCCGGAGGACTATGAAGGCAATACGCGCGAGCAATGCCTGTCGGCGCGAATGAACAGCCTGCTTGTGCAAAGCGACCGCAAAGCATTTTCGGAAAGCTTTAAGATCGATAAGCTGCTCGACCTGTTTTATCGCGGTCAACCGGCGGCGTCGTTCGTCGCTTACTCAAGACGCACCTCCGGCAAACAGTGCTTTGTCAAATTTTCCCGCGCCGTAGCGCTGGATCCCGCCAGCGGCGACCTCATCCTTTTCGGCACGGAAACTGAGTACAACAACCAGAAGGTATCCGAGATTCTCAACACCAAGGTACTGGTGCGCCAGTATGATATGGTCACCTATATCGTCGACAACCATTACAGCGTCGTGATCGGCGACGCCGAAAAGATCGGCAAGGGAAACATCTTTCCCAAGCAGCGCAGCGGCGTCTATATGGATTATATCCGCAGACAGGTCATCCCCGTTGCGGCAAGATCCTCCCATTCGGCGACAGAGCTGGAAAAGGCATTTTCTCCCGATACCATCGACGCCCAGCTTGAGAAAAACGACTCCTATACCATCGACCTGACCTGTGAGATCGACGGCGAGACCTATAACAAGCGTTTCACCTACTATGTCGTTGACAAAACGGCTAAGTTTTTCCTGCTGCTCAAATCCGACGTGACCGACGTCCTCGTCCATGAGCACGAGCACAACGAGATCCTTGCGGACGCATTGAAAAACGCCGAACAGGCAAACGCCGCAAAAACCGCTTTTCTCTCCAATATGAGCCATGAGATCCGCACCCCTATGAACGCGATCATGGGGCTCAACAATATCGCCCTACAGGATCCGACTCTCTCGGAGCACACGCGCGAGAACCTGATCAAGATCGGCGAGAGCGCGCGTCACCTGCTGGGCATCATCAACGATATCCTCGATATGAGCCGCATCGAATCCGGCCGCATGACCCTGCGCAAGGCAGAATTCTCCTTTGTCCACATCCTGCAGCAGATCAATACGCTGATCCGGTCGCAGTGCGACGATAAGGGATTGACCTATCAATGCCGCAAGGGCAAGGATATCGGCGAATGGTACTTCGGCGACGAGATGAAGCTCAAGCAGGTTTTGATCAATATCCTGAGCAACGCCATCAAGTTTACCGAGCCCGGCGGCAAGATCACGCTGGGCATCGAAAAAACCGCAGAATTCAACGGATATTCCACCCTGCGCTTCTCAGTCAAAGACACCGGCGTCGGCATCGACTCCGCGTTTTTGCCGAAAATATTTGATACCTTTACGCAGGAGAACCCGACTATCGGCAGCCGCTACGGCAGCACCGGTCTGGGCATGGCGATCACCAAGAGCATCGTGGAGCTGATGAACGGTTATATCACCGTTCGCTCCGAAAAAGGCGTCGGATCGGAGTTTGTCGTAACCATCTCGCTGAAGAATTGCGACAGCAGTTCATCCGCTAACCTGATCTCTCCCGGCAGCCTGAAGGTGCTGATCGCCGACGAGGATCTGATCGCGCTAGAGAACTCCAAAAACGCGCTTGACGACGCGGGCGTCGCCGCTGACGTCTGCTGCTCCGCAGAGGAAGCGCTCCGCGCGATGGAGCTGCAGCACGCAAAGCTGACTCCCTATAACGTGATCCTGCTTGACCGCAAGATCGTAACGCAGAACAACATCGATATCACCCGCAGCATCCGCACAAAATACGGCTTTGAATGCACCGTCATTGTGCTGGATGAGTACAGCTGGGATGACATCGCCGATAAAGCGATCGCAAACGGCATCGACGGATTCCTTCCGAAGCCGCTGTTTTCCAAAACGATCCTCAGCGAATTATCCTATATCATCAACCGCAGAAAGAACCGTTACCTTCCCAAAAAGCGAAAAGCAAAGCTGAATAACAGAAGGGTCCTGATCGTCGAGGATATGCTGATCAACGCGATGATCATACAAGAGCTGCTGTCGACAAAAGAGATCACGGTCGATCATGCAGAGAACGGAAAGATCGCGGTGGATATGTTTGCAAAAAGCCGCCCCTTCTATTATGACGCGGTGCTGATGGACGTTCGTATGCCGGTGATGGACGGTCTGCAGGCGTCGCAGGCGATCCGCAACCTGGTTCGCCCCGACTCCGCCGTCGTGCCGATCATCGCCCTGACCGCAAACGCCTTTGACGAGGATGTTCAGCTCTCCTTACAGGCGGGAATGAACGCGCACCTCTCAAAGCCCGTAGAGCCGGAAAGCCTGCTCGAAACACTGGGCGAGCTGATCTACGAATTCGACAAAAGAAAACCGCTTGCATAAAGAAAACTCTCCGACCGAAGTCGGAGAGTTTTTATTATTTTTCTTCGTTTTCCTCAACGTGATCGTGGATGGTAAACGTATAGTGATCGCACGCGTTGATAACGGTCGTATCCTCATATTCGCTCAGCCGCGGGATATGCCCGTAGCTTTTATGGATATGACCGTGGAAATAAAACCGCGGGCGATACTGGCGCAAAAACGCGGTGTAGCACTCAAAGCCCCTGTGCGGCAGGGTCTCAAAGTCGTTGATATGGCGCGCCGGCGCATGGGTGACGAAAATATCGACGCCGCCCGCTCTGTCCGCCTTGCGCCTGAGCCGTCTGACCCTGCGGCGCATCGCGCTCTCGGTATACATATACTTTCCCTCACGGTAGCGATAGCATCCGCCAAGCCCCATGATCCTCAGCCCGTTGATCTCAACGATCTTATCGTCGATACAGATACAGCCCTCCGGTTCGCGCGGATAATCATCGTGATTGCCGTGGACATACAACAGCGGACATCCCGCCATCGTTACCAAGAATTCCAGATACTCCGCCCTGAGATCGCCGCAGGAAATGATCAGATCGTACCCCTTGAGCTTGTCCGGCTGATAGTAGTCGTACAGATACTTTGACTCTACATCCGCGACAAGCAGGATCCTCATTCGTCGTCCTCCCTGCTCTCGGCAGTAACCTTTGTTTCGGCGCTCTTCGCCTCTGCTTTCGGCGCGCTCGGGTCCGCTGTGCTTTGGGCGTTCTCAATGCCCGCCGCCGTATCGACGGTCGCCTTGCCCATCGGGCTGAGCTCCTCATACTGCGGGATCTCGCCGATCACATTATCGACCAGATAATCCATCGTAACGATCTGCTCGAGCGTCAGGCTGGGTTCGCCTTCGCCGATGATCTCGCCGCTCTGGGTCGTCAGCGGCGTGCGGAACGGCGTACACAGGTTATGGACGATACTGTCCTTCAAGAGATCGCAAAAGTGCTTTGACGAGGTACTCAGCGCGTCGGAATACATGACGTCCGCCACGCCCGTCGAGATGCCCCAATAGTAATTCAGCGCACGGTTGCTCTTTTCATACTCCTCCTGCATACTCTTATCGAGATAGCGGTTCATGATCTCTTCATAGTATTTGCCCCAATTCCAAACCGGATTGGCGAGCAGGCGTTTTTCATCGCCGTTGATATATGACAGTCCGAAGATCCAGCGGTCGTCCTTGAGAAAACGCGCGGTGTCCTGCGAAGAGATGATGCGGATATTCTGCTCTCTGAGCGACTGAGCCGCCGCCTCGGCGCCCTTGATACCCGACCATTCCAGATACACCTTCGCCTTCGGACAGGTCATCTTTGCGCCGAGCGCAAACGCGTTGATTCCGGCGATCTGACCGTAGAGCGGATAGTCGCACACATAACCGAGCTTGCCGGTCTCGGTCAGCGTACCCGCCAGCGCGCCGAGGATAAACTTGACCTCATACATACGGGTGTAATAGGTGCGGATATAGCGGTGAGACGAGCCCAGCGAGCAGTTCATGATAACGATCTCGGGGTGATCGACCGCCGCGCGCAGACTTGCCTGCAGCAAGCGCGGAGAGGTCGTAAAGATCAGCTTTGCACCGTCAGCGATCGCCTCTTTGATGACCTCGAGCGGATCGCCGTTCATCGCGTCATAATAGGGGACCGTATGGATGCCGTCGCCGAACACCTCTTCGATATGCTCTCTTCCCTCTTCATGGTCATGAACCCAACCGGATTTCAGCGGATTGCCGTCATGGATGAAGGCTGCGACCAGCTTGATCTGCGACTGACCGATCAGATTCTGCAGTATATTCGGCTTCTTCTCCTCCGGCGGATCGAGCTTGACGACGATCGGTACCTCCTCTTGTTTGAGGGCTACCTCCTCCCACATCTTGCCGAGATTCTTTTTGATATCGGCGGGGTCGGTCACGATCAGGTCGCTGTATCCGTAAACCTGGATATAGCTGAGCATCGCGTCGGCAGCGGTCGATTTCAGCTTTGCGCCGCCGCTCGCGGTATACGCCTTGAGAAAATAGTAATACGCCGCCGAGAACTCCTTTTGATCATCCTCCGTCCAGTCGGCGTCGGGCTCTTTGCCGGGCGCCTTTTGCAGCGCCGGATAACTGCCCTTCTTGGTGAACTCGATAAAGTTCACCTTGCTGTGCTGATAAAAGTCAAGAAATTCATAATAGATCTCGACCTCCTCCGAGCCGTCGCGTGCCGGAAGAACACGCGTGACCCTGCCGGGGATGTTGTATGCACCGAAGAATTTCAGCACGCTGACGCGCTTATTGCCTTCTTCGATATAGAACTTGTTCATGTATTCAAAGGCTTTGACAGGCTCGCGGATGCCCTCCGCCAAATGCGCCTCGCACAGCGCCTTCCACTTTTGCGCAAACTCGGTGTTTTCCTCCAGTATCGGCATAAAGTTGGGGGCGAACGCCGCGACCCGTCCGGGTGATTTTGTCCCGACGATCCGGTCGATCGGGATCTGTACCACGCCCAAATCGACCGTTCCCGCGGTTTTCTTGCCCGCCAATACCTCGTCCAGCGTAGGCATCAGGGCGAGGTCGTCCTTTGCCGCGACTGCTTTGATTTCCTTTTGCCCCAGCCGCAAAGCGTCCTTATAATATTCAGCCATCATATCCCTCCCAAGGAATGCATCAGTCAATAAAAGCTGTTGGTTTCTGTCTTCAATTATATCATACGCAAAGCGTAAAGTCTATACGATATATGCCGTCTCGGCGATAAAAAACGCGCGGGATCCGAAGACGCCGCGCGCTGTGATTGTTTATTCGGTTGCCGACTCGGTCAACGGCTGTTCCGAGGGAACGGTTGTCGGCTCGACGGTCGGGAGCTCGCTGACAGGCTCGATCGCCTGTGTCGCGTCCGTACCGCTCTGAACCGTCGCTAAGTCTCCGGCAGGAGGATCTTGTCCTTCGGTCACAGGCTGCGGAGCCTCGGGGTCGATATAGGTCGCGGTCACGCCTTCGGTATTATAGAAGGAGTTGAACCACTTGCGGCTGTCGATGCAGCGCACCGTAAGCGTATACTCCGTACCGTTTTCAACGTCGGTATAGAGGTATGACGTTCCGGTCGTATTTGCTACGGTCGTCCACTTTCCGTCCTTCTTGACAAATACGCGATAGTTTGTCGCGCCTGCGTTCTTGCCCCATGACAGGTTGATACCGGTTGCGGTCGCCGTCGCGGTGATCTGCGGGGTAGCGACATATTTCATCGCCCAGCCCTTGGTGTTGAAGCCGGAGGTCGTGGATTTCTTATCCGCGGCGACGCTTCTCAGCGTATAGGTATACGTCTTGCCGGGTACGGCGGTGGCGTCGATAAAGGTATTCGAATCGGATGCGCCGATCTTAGCCCATACGCCCTTGTCGTTCTTGCGATAGATGTTGAAGCGCGTTGCAAGCGCGGAGGCGCTGTAGGTGAGCTTAACGCCGTCAGCCAATGCCTCCATGCGGGTCATCTTCGGCGGGTCGAGCGAAACAGCGGTAAAGCCGCTCTTATCGGAAGCGCTGGTAAAGGCGTTGCCGGATTTGTTCATGCAGCGGATCGTATACTTGACCTTGGTGTCCTTGACGGGCTTTTTGATGAGCAGCTTCGTCTTGTTTGTAACGCCGACGCGCTTCCAGCCGGTGCCTGCATATTTCTGATAAATGACGTACTGATCC
>CACZAW010000045.1 GCA_902779225.1 uncultured Ruminococcus sp.
TCCTTCTGCGCTTCGATATATTTGTCCAGCTCGCCCTCGCCCAACTGCGCAAGGCTTGCCTTCGACTGCTCGACATACTTTTCCTTGTCGACGCCGTTGCCGAAATTGATGAAATACTCAACCTCAGCCAGCGCGTCGATATCGAACGCCTTAGCCGCCTCAAACTCTTTCTCGAAGGTCTTTTCGACGCTCAGGGTCGCGGCTTTTTGACTGCCGCTTTCCGATGCTTCGTCCTTCTGATCGCTCTTGTCGCCGCAAGCGGCAAGCGTTATCAGCATCACGGCAGCGCACGCCGTCGCCAAAAGTCGCTTTATCATCGTCGTCCCCCGCTTACTTTGTCATGAACAGCACGCCGAGGGTATTCGGGCCGCAGTGGCTCGAGATGGTGCAGGAGGCGCGGGTGATAAGGATCTCCTTGAAGATGTTTTTCGCCTTCAACGCGTCGTATACCGCGTCGACATTCTCTTTGCTTGTGCCTGCATGGGTGATAAACACGCGATCGGTGTCGATATTATCATACTTACCCACGGTGTCCTCCATGTATTGCAGGAGCACCTTATCGTATTTGCCGCGATATTTTTTGCCGACGACCATCGCGCCGCCGTTATTGTTCTGAACCTCGATCGAGGGGCGCAGCGCCAAAGCGTTCGCGCCGAGCATCGCGATCGTCGAGCATCTTCCGCCCGCGTGCAGAAAATCAAGCCTCTGCAGCACAAACGACGCGTGCGCCTTCGTTGTCATGGCGTTCAGCGCATCATAGATCTCCTTAGCGCTCTTGCCCGCGTCGCGCATCTCTGCCGCCTTGATGACCAGCAGTCCGGAGCCTGTCGACAGGTTATTGGAATCATATGAGTAAACTCTGTCGGGGAATTCCGCCGCGGCGAGCTTGCTGCTCTGGTGGGTCACGCTGAGCTTGGAACCGAGGCTGATATGCACGATGTCATAGCCCGCGTCGACATACGGCTTGAAGAATTCGATGTATTCGCCGACGCTGACAGCGGTCGTATGCGGCAGTTCCTTTGTCTCGTAAAAAATATCATAGAGTTCCTCGGGGGTGATATCCACCCAGTCCTCGTAGCTTTTGCCGCCGATCACGATATGCAGAGGCATCACGACGACGCCGTAGCGCTCCTCCAGCTCTTTATTCAAATCACAGGTGATATCCGCGGTGATCAAAACTTTATTGCTCATAACTGCCTCCAAAATACGTTTGCGTATTGCAACCCAATCTTTTCAATGATATAATACCAGTATATTATACATCAAATCACAAAAAAATCAAGGCGGTGGCAATAATGATCCAAAAGTTCTCCTATAATCCGAAAATCAATACCGGCGCGGTCGTCCAAAAAATCGACGCATCAAACGCCCCTATATCCTTTTTTACGCTTTCCGACGGCGTTTTCAGCTATCGGATGTCCGACGCCGCCTGTGTTTACGGCTTGGGAGAAGCGATGCGCGGGATGAACAAGCGCGGATGGATCTATGAGAGCTGGTGTACCGACCAGCCGAACCATAACGAGGATACGCGGTCGCTTTACGGCGCGCACAACTTTTTGCTGATCGACGGCGACGACCGCTTCGGCGTATTCTTCGATTATCCGACGCGCATCACCTTCGATATCGGCTATACCGACCCGTCGCTCCTGACCGTGAAGCCCGCCGATTTGTCGCTTGACGTATATATCGTCACCGGTGATAGCCTGAAGGGGATCGTCCGCGAGTTTCGCGCCCTGATCGGAAAGAGCTATATCCCGCCTCTGTGGGGCTTCGGCTACGGACAGAGCCGCTGGGGCTATGTCACGGAAAAGGACATTGCCGCAGTTGCCGATCAGCACGAGGCGGCGGGCATCCCGCTGGATATGATCTATCTCGATATCGATTATATGGACAGCTTCAAGGACTTTACCGTCAACCGTGAGCGTTACCCTGATTTTAAAGGCTTTATTGAAAAAATGCGTGCGCGGGGCTATCATATGATCCCCATCATCGACGCCGCCGTCAAAAAAGAAGAGGGTTATCCCGTCTATGACGAGGGTCACGAAAAAGGATACTTTTGCACGAATGAAAACGGCGACGACTTTGTGGTCGGCGTATGGCCGGGCATGAGCTGTCTGCCGGATTTCCTCAACCCCGCAGCCTCCGAATGGTTCGGCGCGCAGTATCGGGCGCTCACCGACGCGGGCGTGGACGGCTTCTGGAACGATATGAACGAGCCGGCGCTGTTTTACAGCGAGGGCTCGCTGAACGCCGCCTTTGACAAAATCAAAACCCATGAAGGGAAAACGCTCTCCGCGCTGAGCTTTTTCGATACGCGCGATGTGTTCAATCATCTGGCGAATTCTAAGGAGGATTATGACAGTTTTTATCATAACGCCCCCGAGGGACGCTTTTGTCACGCGGACGTCCACAATCTATACGGCTATAAGATGACCGAAAGCGCTGCAAACGCGCTCAAAGAGCTGCGCCCCGACGAGCCGACGCTCCTGTTCTCGCGCGCTTCATATATCGGCGCTCACCGCTGCGGCGGTATCTGGACGGGCGACAATCACAGCCGCTGGTGCCATCTGCTCCAAAGCATCCGTCAGATGCCCGGGCTGAATATGTGCGGCTTTTTATACAGCGGTTCGGATATCGGCGGCTTCGGCGGCGATTGCACGCGCGATCTGCTGATCCGCTGGCTGAGCTTTGCGATCTTTACTCCGCTGATGCGCAACCACAGCGCGATCTTTACCCGCGATCAGGAGGCGACCGCCTTCGGCGATACCGAGGTCTTTCGCCATATCATCACACTGCGCTACTGCCTGATCCCGTACCTCTACGGCGCGTTTGTCAAAGCTGCGGAGAACAATGAGATGTTCTTCCGTCCTCTCTGCTTCGACTATGAGGACGACCCCGCCGCCCGCGAGATTGAGGATCAGCTCATGGTCGGTGACCGCCTGATGATCGCGCCGGTCTACCTCCAGAATACCACCGGCAGAAATGTGTATCTGCCCGAGGATATGACCCTTGTCCGGATGAGCGGGGGAGAGATCACCACCGAACCTGTTATGAAGGGACGCCGCTATTTCGAAGTACCTCTGGGCGACGTCGTATTCTTTACAAAAGGCGCGCTGCCCCTTGCCGAGCCGGCTAAGAATACCGCAGAGCTTGATATGGAGCATCTTACTTATATCGCCGATTAGTCTTTTTCAAATAAGAAAAGCTCCCTCTTTCGAAGGAGCTTTCTGCCGAATCGGCTGTTATTGAAAATTGTCATTGCGAAGCCCTTCAGGGCTGTGGCAATCTCAACCGATGATAATACCCCGCCCTGGCAAAGTGAGGGTATTGTGTCTACCGGACACTTTAGTGCTTGCACCGTGGAAGTTTATTTCATGATATATCCGTCTGTGGTGCCCATCAGACCGGCGGCATTCGCCTCGTCGGTATCGAGATGGACTGCAGGAGCATACTTCGGCGAAACGCGGACGATCACGTCGTCAAAGATGACCTTTCTGCCGTTGTCGCCGACCGCAACCTTGACGATCTCCTTATCCTCTACGCCGTACTCGGCAGCGGATTCGGGGGTCATGTGGACATGACGCTGTGCGACGATCACGCCGTGGTCGATCTCGACCTCGCCCTTGGGGCCTCTGAGGATGCAGCCGGGGGTACCCGCCAGATCGCCGGATTCACGGATAAAGCCCTGAACGCCGAGCTTACGGGTCTCGGTCATCGAGATCTCAACCTGATCCTCAGGACGGAACGGGCCGAGGATGGACATGGTGATCTCACCCTTGGCGCCGACGACGGTCACCTTTTCGGCACAGGCAAACTGTCCGGGCTGAGAGAGATCCTTTTTGTTTGTCAGGGTAGCGCCCTCGCCGTAGAGGGTCGCAAAGGTCTCGGCGGTAACGTGCAGATGATGCGCCGAGGTTTCAACCATAATTGCTTTCATAATATAACCACCTTCATGTTTTTTCATGCTCTTTCCGGAGCGATTGATTATATCATACATGATTCCCCGCCTGTTTGCAACATATTATTAGAATTAAGGTGAAGATTTTGACGACTTGGACAGAACTGGAACAAAAATGTAAGAGCTGTACCGCCTGCCGCCTGTGCGAAAAGCGTCACAACGTCGTGTTCGGCGTCGGCAATCCCCATGCAAAGATCCTGTTTATCGGCGAGGGTCCCGGCGAGCAGGAGGATCTGCAGGGCGAGCCGTTCGTCGGCAGAGCCGGTCAGCTCCTCGATAAAATGCTGTATGCCGTCGACCTTGACCGCAAAACAAACGTCTACATCGCCAACATCGTCAAGTGCCGCCCGCCCATGAACCGCGATCCGCAGGAGGATGAGCAGGAAAGCTGTATCGGCTATCTCAGGGAGCAGACCCGCCTGATCCGTCCGAAGATCATCGTTACCCTCGGCAGGATCGCCGGCATGAAAATCATCAAGCCCGACCTGAGGATATCGCGCGAGCACGGCGAATGGGTCTGCCGAAAGGGCGTCTGGATGATGCCGATGCTCCATCCCGCCGCACTCCTGCGCAATCAGTCGCAGATGGAGGGCGCTTTTCGGGATTTTTTGATCCTGCGCGATAAGATCAACGAGATCTGCCCCGAGGTATATCAAAACAGTTGAAATTTTAATTCTTTTGCGGTATAATAAATATGATGTATGTGATTCTATGCAAGAAACGGAGGCTTCCATATGTTGAAAAAAGTGATCGGCGTTTTCTTGGCGGTGATGCTTATCGCGGCAATACCGGTGATCTCTGCGCACGCCGAGGAGACCCTTCCGTCCACCGAACCGGCGACCGGCGATACGACCGAAGCGGCGACGGAAGCGCTTACCGAGCCGTCTACCGAAGCGGTGACTGCGCCCGCAGACGGCGCGAACGTCATCTATTTTGATCCGGAGGGCTCCGGTTGGAAGGATTATGAGGCGATCGGTTTCCATATCTGGGAGATCGACGACGACGCTTTTACAGATTATTCCTGGGGCTCACGGCAGCAGGTCGGCAAACCGGCTCCCGACGGCAGATGGTACTATGATCTTGACGCGGCTAAGCTCAAGATCCGCAAAGGCAAGCAATACGGCGTAGTCTTTTACGCGATCGAGAATACGGTTCCTACCTCGCAGACCTATAACCTGATCTTCGGCAGCGATTGTATCGGAAAAACCGCCGCTTGTGAGGGGACGATCTATGAGAATCCCGAAAACAGCCACAAGACCACGCAGGCGGCATTTTGGGAAAAGGGCGTCGATCCGAAGGTCTACGGTCCCGAGCTGCAGATCTCTTCGATCGGTACGGTCGTCGGCGTCTGCTGTCCCGCAAGCACCACGCCTTTGGATATGTTCGTCGATTTTTTGCATAACACCCTGCAAAACGCCCGTATCTATGCAGGAAAAACCGATCAGCTGCTGATCGACGATATCGGCGCTGCGCTGGGGTTGAAGCGCGACGAGGTGGAAGAGGCGATCATCGAAACAGGCTTGGATATCGACTGGAATTTTGATCAATCCAATCTGCCGTATGAGGCAAAAGAGGTCGAAGAAACCGAACAGCCTACGGAAGTATCGGATGATAATGTGCCGAAAAGCCCGAATACCGGCGGCGATGCGGCGTTATATATCCTGATCGTTTTGGCGGCTGCGGCGGCGGGACTGTTCCTTTCCGCTAAGAAGCTGCGTAAATAATCGTTTGCACATAAAACGGCTCCACCGATCTGTGGAGCTTTTTCTTTAGGTTTTGTCTGATCCGCAGGCTTGAATAGATTTATTTGCGATTATAATTCTAAATTAGAAATATAAACTTGACGAACGGCAACTTTTCATGTATGATAGGGGACGTGGACAATCACAATATTATGAAACGAGGTAATGATATGTCAAAATTCTGTCAGAATTGCGGCAACTCTGTCGAGGACACCGCGAGATTCTGTGATAAGTGCGGAAAGCCCTTCGAAGAGCCCGTTGCTCCCGCTGTTCCTGAGGCTCCTGCAGCTCCTGAAGCTCCTGCAGCTCCCGAATATCAGGCTCCTGCTACTCCCGAGTATCAGGCTCCCGCAGCTCCCGAGTATCAGGCTCCCGCAACACCTGAGTATCAGGCACCCGCGGATCAGCAGTACGGCGCTCCTCAGCAGTACGGCGCTCCCGTAGCTGTTGCGGAAAAGAAGAACCCGATGGAAACCGTGCTGAACTTTATCAAGGCGAAGAAGGTCTTCTTCATCGGCGGCATCGTGCTGATCGCTTTGATCATCGTGCTGTGCATCATCTTCGGAAGCTGTGCATCCAACTCTCCCAAGGGCGTGATGGAAAAGGCGTTTGAGGGCGCGAAGAACCTGGATATGAAGGGCGTAGTCGCAATCAACTATGACGTTCAGTTTGCGCAGGGCACAACCCCCGAGGCAATCAAAGAGCAGATAGAGAACGCTGAAAAGTCGATCAACGAAAACAAAGAGATGGCGAACATGGTCAAGTCGATGATGAAGAACGCTAAGATCAACATCACCAAGGATGAGAAGCTCGACAAAGATAAGGTCGACCAGCTCAAGGAAGAATGGAGTTCTTCCTACAAGGATACCGACAAGATCGAGGAGATCCACGAGATGACATATACCGTCACCGGCATTATGGGAAGCTCTTCCGAGGAGCAGACCAGCTATGCTGTCAAGGTAGGCGGCAAGTGGTATATCAAGGGCATGAGCAGCATCACCTCAATGGGAATGTAACAACATCATACTGAATCAATGAAACCGGTCGGGGAAACCCGATCGGTTTTCTTGCGGGATTTCATTGACACCGGGAGCGATTTGTTATATGATGTTGATAGATTATAGATTGAGGTGCAATATGGAAAGAATCTGTTCAAAATGCGGAAGCCCCATCGATGACGGCGACGTATTCTGCGATATCTGCGGCGCAAAGTACGAGGAGCCGGAAGGCGCTGAAAAGACAGCCGATACACAGAACGTCAAAAAGGCTGAGGCTAAGCCTGCCGCGCAAAAAAGCGCAAAGCAATCAGGCTCCGATTTTTTTGCGAAAAATAAGGAGCGCGTGATTTTTGCTGCGGTCGCCTTAGCAGTGATCGTCGCGGCGATCATCATCGCCTGCGTTATGACGTCCAACACGCCTGAGGCAACCTTGAAAAAGGCGATCGAATATCGCCTTGCCGGAAATGTGGACGGATCCGCCGGGATCGACTATGAGAGCAATTTCAGCAAGGTGGAATCCAAAAGCGAAATACTGGCACGGATGAAGGGTAACGCAGAGCTGACGGTCAAACACAGCGATCCGATCAAAATCAAGCTCAAAACAGAGAAGCGCCTGATCAACGACACCGGCGCGGGCGTCGAAGATCTTGACACCAAGAAAAATGCGCTTTCCGCAATGTATAACGACACGCATAAGATCACCGATATCAGAGAGCTGACCTATGAGCTGGTCGACGGCGATACCGTAAAATCTGCCGGCTCGGCACAGGCGATCAAGGTGAACGGCAAATGGTATATCCTCGGTGTGGCGCAGGCTGCGCTGACATTTTAAGCAAGCGAGGAATCAACTATGGCTAAAAAATGCCCTTACTGCGGCAATATGCTGAAAGATAAATCGACTTTTTGCGGAAAAAGCGACAAAAAATGGGACGCCGAGCCCACCGGCGAGAGCAAAGCGGCTTCGGTGAAGAAGGGCCCCGCGTTCCTTGCCGAAAAGAAGAAGGGGATCATCGGTATCGGCGCGCTGGTTTTGGCGGCGGTGCTCCTGCTGATCATCATCAACCCCGCCAACAGCCCCAAATCCGTTTTCAACCGCTACCTGGATTGTCTGCACGCGCAGAATGAAAAGGCATTCAGCGAGATCTCGTATCAGGCGAATTTCTCCTCATCTATGAGCAGAGAGGATTCTGTCAACGGATACAAATCGCGTTTTACGTCCTTTGATCCGAGCAATAAAAGCGGCACGGTAGATCTGCTCAAGAATACGCAGATCAGCATCATCAAGGAAGAAACCCCGAAGCAGGGCGATATCGCCACACGCCGCACGGAGCTGAAGGAGACTTCCCGCAATACCGAGCGCATCACGGATATCAGGAAGATCACCTTTGAGATCAAGCGATCCGAGGAGGACAAATCCACCGGAACCGCTGAGCTGATATGTGTGACCGGAAAATGGTATATCGGCGACGTATCGGGAATATAATATGTTTTGTCAGAGCAGTTCATCGACAGATGGGCTGTTCTTTTTATTGAATATCAGTACGAGAAAAGGAAAGAAATCCCTTTGGTGACAGTTTTTTAATAATTTCTTTAAAGAAAATTAAAAAATAATAATAGGGTTATGATATAATAGTAAATGAGATAATATCCGCTTCGGAGGAAGTATATGGATAAGGATAAAGAAAAGGCTAAGAAAAAAGCGAAAGAAAAGGTTGAGGATCAGCCGAAAACAAGCAAAAAGCCGTTTATAGTCCTTCTGGTTGTCGCGCTGGTGGCGGTGATCGCCGTCGGAGGCGTCGGGCTGGGCTATTGTGTGTATAAGTATCTGTACGAAAGCACCGGCTCTCTGACGATCGTCGCCGATGAGGTGTATGTCAACGATATCGCCGTCGGAGGCATGACGATGGACGAGGCGCGCGAAGTGATGACGGGCATAGAAAATGACCTTGCCTCTCAGGTGAAGGTCGAGATCATTGCGGGCGAAAAGAAGTATCGCCTGACAAAAAAGGATTTTCCGTGCAGTTTTGATACCGAGCAGATCTTTGAGAAGATCAAAGAGCATTCAGCGGAAAAGAGCTTTGATAAAGAGGAGCAGCGCTATCAGATCACGATGAAAACGGATACCTCCAAGATCGGTCAGATCGTTGACACGGTTGCCGGGGAGTTGTATATCGAGCCGGTCGACGCGCGTGTTACCGAGTTCAACCCCGACAGCGACCCGATGTTTGTCTACGAGTCGGAGCAATCCGGTCAGCAGCTGGATAAAAAGGATCTGACGAAAAAACTGAACGCGCTTTGCAAGAAGGATACGCTGTCCGGCACGGTCAAAGCAAAAATCGATACGATCGAACCGTCGATCACGGAGGATTTTCTCGCGAGCAGTATCGTCAAGCTGTCGTCCTTCTCGACCGAGTCGACCAATAACGACAACGGCAACCATAATATGAGCATTTCGCTCAAGGCGTGCAACGGCTCGATCATCGACCCCGGAGAAACCTGGTCGTTCAACGACTGCACCGGCGACTCGAATCTGGAGTCCAACGGCTATAAGCCGGCGGGCGTTATCGTAGACGGCAAGCGTGAGACCGGTATCGGCGGCGGTATCTGTCAGTCGTCGACCACCATCTACAACGCGGGACTCCTGTGCGGGATGGGCATCGAGGAGCGTTACTGTCATTATTTCCAGTCGACCTACGCCGATGCGGGTCGCGACGCGACCATCGACTACGGCAATCTGGATCTGTGCATGAGCAATCCCTTTGACTATCAGTTATTTATGAAGTGCTGGATGAAAGGGGACAAGCTGACCTGTGAGATCTACGGCGTGCAAAGCCCCGAGTTTGACCAGATCAAGATAACGACCTCGGATCCGAAGAACAAGGGCAACTCCTACACGGTTCAGGCGTGGCGCACCTATTATCTGGGCGGTGAAAAGGTCAGAAAGGAAGAGCTTCCCGAATCGACCTATTATAATTCATAAGGCAAAAGAAACTCCCCTCTGCACCGGCAGAGGGGAGAGTTTTTATATAACGGAAAGTGCGGTCATGACCGCGTCGTCGGAGATATTGCAGTACAGGCGGTGCATGGGCGTTTTTTCGATCAGCCTGCCGAGCATATCGAGCAGGGCGGAGGTATCGTCTTTGCCGCGGGGGATCACGGTCTGCTGCATCAACAGGCTCAGCGCGGTGAAGCTGTCGAGCGGCTCAACCGCATTTTCGGGCGCCTGTGCAAGAAAGAACACCGCGCCGATCGGGGCGCTGGTATTCGTGCCGACGCCGTGCTTGCCGCGCCAAGGAGTCCCGTAGATGACAAACTCGCCGTTTTCTTCGCGCACGAGCGGCTTGTCGTCGTTGATCATCTCGACCTCGTCGCCGAAATGCGCTTTCCATAAGGCGGCGTGGGTGCTTTTTCCGGTACCGGAGGGAGCGGTGATGATGTAGTCGCAGATCACGCGCAGGATCGCGACGGATTCACAGACGACCGCGCGCTGGGGAACATGGTGGATATTTTTGCCCAGCTCTTGTTCATACGCGATCATTTCGTCGGTCACCGTGACGGATAGCTCATATTCGCTGCTGTCGACGGCATAGTCCGCCATCAGCTTTTCGGTGTAGTTATAGCGCGGATCGACGGCGATATCAAGCCCGGCGATTCGATAGATTTGCATCGGATCGGCTCCTTACTCTTTGGGATTCCCTTATATTTTAACGGCTTTTACAGTATGGTGAATCGCAGGATGACCGCGACGGCAACGGTAACGCCGACAAGGATCCAACAGATCTTTGTCGGGATGCGCGCGATCA
Source organism: uncultured Ruminococcus sp. (assembly GCA_902779225.1). Classification (GTDB taxonomy): domain Bacteria; phylum Bacillota; class Clostridia; order Oscillospirales; family Acutalibacteraceae; genus Ruminococcoides. The sequence continues at coordinate 10,502 of CACZAW010000045.1, forward strand.
GCTCGCCGAGCTTTTTCAGCGGGAGCGTGAAGATACCGACAGACAGCAGCAGCGCCAAAGCGACTGCGGCGATCGGCATCAGGTATTTCCATAACGGATCGCCGAGCCCGACGATCATATCCATCACGCCGCCGTACCACAGCAGCAGGATGATCG
>CACZAW010000046.1 GCA_902779225.1 uncultured Ruminococcus sp.
CGCTGGTCGGCTGTATTGTCCTGCATTGCTGTGATTCGTTCATCCCGAATTTCACGCTGGATTATAATATGGGGCTTGCTTTCGGAGAGACAAGCTTCTTCTATTATCTCGGAACATTCCTGATTTTCTACATCCAGGTCAACGTCAGCCTTGCCATCTTCAACTTCCTGCCGATTCCGCCGCTCGACGGCAGTAAGATCCTCTTTATCTTCCTGCCCGATAAGCTGGTTGAAAAGTTTTATAAGTACGAGATGTTCATCGCGCTAGCGTTGTTGCTCCTGCTCTGGTCAGGTCTTTTGAACAAACCTTTGACCTTCTTGACCAACAATGTCATCGACGGCTTGTACTGGTTCACGGGTCTGCCGTTTTCTTTGATAAAATAACGATCGCTGACGATTAACATACTCAGGAGGATAAGATGGCTGAACAACAGAATAATCAGATCACCATACTGCCCTCCGACGCGGCGACCGTTGAGGTGGGCGACGTCAAGCTGACCTACCATTTCGATGTATACGACGGCCCGCTTGATTTACTGCTGACGCTCGTCGTCAAAAACAAAATCGACATCTATGATATCTCTATCGCCGACCTGCTCGATCAGTACATGGAGCAGATCGAGCGGATGCGCGAGCAGGATATGGATATCGCCTCCGAGTTCCTCGAGATGGCGTCTCGTCTGGTGTATATCAAATCTGCGATGCTGCTCCCGAAATATGAGGAGGAAGCGGAGGACTTAAAGAAGGAACTGACCGGTCAGCTGCTTGAATATCAGCTTTGCCGCGAGGTCGCGCGGATGCTGAACACCATGTACGATTTCGACACCTTTACCAAGTCGCCGAGCAAGGTCGAGTTTGATCTGACCTACAACCGCATCCACGAGAGCACCGATATCTCCGCTGCGTATGTCAGCGCTGTCGGCAGAGGCAGACGCCGTCTGCCGCCGGACAGATCGGCATTCAGCGGCATCGTTGAAAAAAAGATCGTATCCGTTTCCTCGCGTATCATCCATGTGATGCGCCGCCTGTGGCACGGCAGAACCGTTTCCTACGGCGAGCTCTTCGAGGCGTCCGGCGGGAAAAGCGAGCTGGTCGCGACCTTCCTGGCCGTGCTGGAGCTGGTCAAGGGCAAGCGCGTCCGTATCGACGGCGACGGCAACGACGCCAAGGTGTATATGATCGAGAAAGATAAGAACGGGGAGGACAAATCATGACAGAAAAAGAATATCGCTCCTCGATTGAGGCTATCCTATTTTCAGCGGGCGACAGCGTAGAGCTGTCCCGACTGGCGCAGTCGCTGGAGCTGCCCGAATCCTCGGTGCAGACCCAGCTCGATATCCTCATGAAAGAATATGAAGAAGCCGAGAGGGGTATCACCATTATCCGGCTGAACAACAGCTATCAAATGGTATCCGTCAAGCAATTTGCGCCGCAGGTGCGCAAGGCGATGGATCTCAGACGCAACATCCCGCTGTCGCAGGCGGCGATGGAGGTGCTGGCGGTCATCGCGTATAATCAGCCCGTCACAAAATCCTTTGTCGAGCAGGTCAGAGGCGTCGATTGCTCCGGCGTTATCGGTTCGCTGACCACCAAGGATCTGATCGAAGAGAAGGGCAGACTGGAGCTGCCGGGCAGACCGCTTTTGTACGGGACTACCGAGAACTTCCTCAGATGCTTTTCCATTAGATCGCTTGATGAGCTGCCCCCGATCCCTAAGGATGAAGATAAAGGCGACCGCGGTCAGCAGATGAGCATTTTTGACAACGAAAATAACGCGAGCGAAGGCTCCGATACCGTTACCGGTTCCGTCGAGGAGATCGTAGCCGAAGCGGTAGAGGGATAGATCGTTTTGATCGCGTTGTATATCCTCCTCATCATCCTGCTTTTGTTGGTTTTTATCTGCCTGATCCGTATTCGCATCGAGGCGAAATACGTTGACGAAATCAAGGTCATCCTGAAGATCCTGTTATTGGATTTTCAGCTGGTGCCTTATGTAGAGAAGCCTGAGAAAAAGTCAGAAAAGAAAAAGAAAGATAACAAAAAGCAAAAGCCCGAAGAAGAGGAAAAGAAAGAAGAAACAACTGAAAAAAAGCAATCCTATCTTTCTAAGCTGAAGGATAAAAAGGGTGTTACCGGACTGATCTCGCTGTTCACTGAAGTAGCAAAGATCGCCGGAGGCACTCTGCAAGGGATTTTTCGACATATCGTGATCAAAAAGCTGATCGTCGGTATTGCGCTGAATTCCGGCGACGCCGCGTCGACCGCCGTGGATTACGGCAAGATGTGTTCCGTCGTCTATCCGGCAGTGAACGTTATCACCTCGATCTGTATCTGCAAGGATTATACCGTCACGCTGGAACCGATTTTTGACGATGAGCGTCCTACCGAGGCATATGCCGAGATCAGCGCGTATATCCGCGTCGGCTTCTTACTTTGGTATGCGCTGAAGGCTGGCGTGAAGCTGTTGATCGCGAGAATCAAAATGTAAAACAGCCTTGAAAAAGGAGAATCAATATGAGTGAACATCCTATCAATAATTTGATGGACACTACCATGAGAAAAATCAAGGAGCTGATCGACTCCAATACCATTATCGGCGATCCGATCACCACTCCCGACGGCACAACGATCATCCCGGTGTCGAAGGTCACCTACGGCTTTGCATCCGGCGGCTCCGACCTTCCGACAAAAAAGGATAACCGCGAGTGCTTCGGCGGCGGTTCCGGCGCGGGCGTTACCATCCAGCCGATCGGCTTTTTGACCATCAGCAGGGGTAATGTCAAGATGATCCCCATCGATCATTACGACGGTCCCGCAGACCGCATCGTGGGTATGATCCCCGAGGCGTTCGACAAGGTAGCCGACTTTTTCAAAAAGGATAAGGAGCCGAAGACCGACCTCGAAAACGATCTCGAGAGCTTTGACCTTTAACGTTTGAGCGACTCCGATTCATAACTCTTAGCTTTCATTCATATTACTTAAACGGGTGATTGAATGAAAAAGCTGTTGTCGCTGTTCGTATCGTTGCTGTTGGTTTTGACTGCCGTACCGCGTATCACTGCCGCAGAGGTGAGTACATCTGCGCGGGCGTATGCGCTGTACTGTGCCAATAACGGCGAGCTGCTGCTGTCGCAGAATCCGGACGAACGCCTTCCGATGGCGTCTACCACGAAGATCATGACGATGCTGATCACGCTGGAGATCGCCGAAAAGGAAGACAGAGTCGTAGAATTTACCGACGAGATGACTGCCGAGGGCAGCTCGATGTACTTAAAGCCGGGTGAAAAGGTGCGGCTGAGCGATCTTGCCGCCGGCATGATGATGCAGTCCGGCAACGACGCCGCCAATGCTGCGGCGATCGCGATATCCGGCAGTATCAAGCGGTTTGTTGAACGCATGAATCAAAAGGCGCGTCAGCTCGGATTGACGAACACTCGATTTGTGACGCCCAGCGGCTTGGATGATGAGGGCCATTTCTCGTCGGCTCGTGATTTAGCGGTGCTGATGGCTTACGCATTAAAGAACGACAGCTTCCGAAAATTGACTTCTCAACCGTCCGTGACGGTACGGTTTGTCGATCCGCCTGATAAGCGCGTGACCTATCAAAATCATAACCGACTTCTCAGCCTGTACGACGGCTGTATCGGCGGCAAGACCGGCTATACGATGACTGCCGGCAGATGTCTTGTGACTGCCGCAGAGCGCGAGGGCTTGACCTTGGTCGCCGTGACGCTGGATGATCGCGACGACTGGGACGACCATACGGCGCTGTATGATTACGGCTTCTCCCGCTATACGGCTGTCAATAAGGTGTGCTGTGATTATCATGTACCCGTTGCAGGCGGGACGGCGGATGAAATCTCTGTCAAAGCGGGCGAGTGCTGCGGGATCGTCATCCCGCGCGACGCTTTGAAGCAAATCAAAACGACGGTGCTTTTGCCGCCGTTTTTGTATGCGCCGGTGACGGAGAATGAGATCGTCGGGCGCATCGTGTATACGCTTGATAATCAAAATAAAGGCGAGGTATTGATCCTGTCTGATGAGACAGTATCGTATAACGACCGCAAACGCGGCTTATGGGAATACCTCGCGGATGTTTTAGTTTTATAGAAGATAAAGAGGTGCTTTATGGCACAACAAATCAGATTGCAAAAGATGCTCGCCGACTGCGGCGTAGCGTCACGCAGAAAAAGTGAAGAGTTGATCCGTGCCGGCAGGGTGCGCGTCAACGGCAGAGTTGCCGAGATCGGCGATAAGGTTGATCCCGTCAACGACAAGGTGTATGTCGGAAAACGCCGCGTCACCGGTACTGCGCGTCCGGCGCTGCATTATATCATGTTCAATAAGCCGCGCGGCGTGCTGACCACCATGAGCGATGAAAAAGGCAGAAAATGCGTTGCCGACCTGATCAAGGACATCCCCGAGCGCGTCTATCCGATCGGCAGACTCGACCGCGACAGCGAGGGTATGCTCCTTTTGACCAACGACGGCGCGTTCGCCAACCATGTTATGCACCCGAAAAAACACGTTAACAAGGTGTACCGCGTATCGGTGCGCCCGAATATCAACGACGAGCAGGTGAACAAGCTCGAGAGCGGCGTCGTCATCGACGGCAGAAAGACCGCTCCCGCACAGGTGCGCGTCGTCAGCAGGGAAGAGGGGCGTTCCGTTTTGGAGATCGTGATCCGTGAGGGACGCAACCGCCAGATCCGCAAGATGTGTGATTCCGTCGGCTTGGAGGTCGCAAGGCTCAAGCGCATCGCTATCGGCGGCGTCAAGCTCGGCGGACTGCGATCGGGTATGTGGCGCGATCTGACCGATTTTGAGGTCAAAAAGCTCTCTGCCGATCCGAATCCCAATAAGAGCTTTATGGAGGAACTGTAAGATGCTGATCGTCAAGCCGGATTTGAATAATGATAACAGTGAGGTCAAAACGCTCAACGCTTTTGTTGACGATAAGCCTGCCGGATTTATCCGCTTTCATCACAGAGGCTTTATCCTTGTGATCGACGAGCTGCTGCCGATTCCCGAAGATCCCAAAGAGATGGATAAAGAGACGTCTGTCCTGTTGGATACGATCATCCGCGCTCTCGGCTCTTACGGGCTGAACCACAGCTGCTTTTATCTCGAGTGCGGGGATCCGATGCTGTATCCGACCTTGGAGCAGCTCCGCTTCTCTATGAAGGACGGCATGATGAAATCGACGCTGAAGGATATCCTGAAGCAGTGCCATTGAGTAAATATGATGATCGCAGGGGAGGGCTTTATGCTCTCCCTGTTTTCATTTGAGCACATTTTTTCTGCATCGAGCCGCTCCAAAAACTCTTGCCATTTGAATCAGTCTGTAGTATAATATAAAATGACTTAATTTGGAGGTCAGCCATTGCTTTTCGGCTGATATCAGGAGGTAGTTTTATGAGTAAGGAAACGCTCTCGTCATACGATGTGCTGAACCGCTTTTTTGACGAAGGCAGCTTTACCGAGACCGACGCTTATTTGAAGAGCGAGTCGGGCGACGCGGAGGCAATCACCGGCTTCGGCACCGTCGACGGTATCCCGGTATTTGCATTTTCTCAGAATGTCGATGCTTGCGGCGGCGCAATGAGCAAGGCGCAGGCGAAGAAGATCACTAAGCTGTATAACGCCGCATTGAAGGTCGGCGCGCCGATCGTAGGCTTCTACGATTCCGTCGGCGGCAGATTGGAGCAGAAGTATGAGCTGCTCTCCGCCTACGGCGATATCCTCAGAAAGGCGGCTAAGCTCTCCGGCGTCGTACCGCAGATCGCGGTCGTGCTCGGAAATTGTGTCGGCACCTCGGCGCTGATCGCGGCTTCCGCCGATTTTATCATCATGGAAAAGGATGCAAAGCTCTCGGTCAATACCGACGGCAAAAAGGCTTGCTCCTGCTGCAATACCAAGAACGGCACGGCTTCCTTTGTCTGCGAGGGCAAAGAGGCTGCCGTGGATAAGGCAAAAGCATTGCTTGCGTATTTCCCGACCAATAACCTTGAAGCGGCGCCCGCATTCGAGAGCGCGCCTGCTTACGAGAATCCCGATAAGCTCCCCAAGGTGATCGCGGACGCGGATTCACTGCTCTGTGTCGGAGCGGGCTACGGCGACGACGTCTGCACTGCGTTCGGCAGAGTGGACGGCAACCCGGTCGGATTTGTGGTGACGCAGGGCGGCAATATCACCGCCGAGGCGGCAAAGAAGGTCGCAAAGCACGTTCGCTTCTGTGATGCGTTCTCGCTGCCGATCATCACGCTGGTCGACGCAAAGGACTTCGAAAGTATCTCTGACGCTTCGACCCTCGTATCCGCCTATGCCGACGCGACTGCGGCTAAGATCTCCGTCATCAAGGGGACGGCTGTCGGCGCTGTTTATATCGCGCTTGCCGGCGCGACCTCCGGAGCTGACATGGTCTTTGCGCTGCCTGAGGCGATCGTATCGCCGATCGCGCCCAAGGCGGCGGCGTTCATCCTCGATCCTTCTATCGCCGACGCGCCGTTTGAAGAGCAGGATGCGCTGATCGACAGCTATATCAAAACGAACCTGACCGCACAGAAGGCGGCAGAGGACGGCTATATCGACGATATCGCTGAGGGCGGCGAGCTGCGCGAGAAGATCATCTCCGCGCTGAATATGCTCAGCTCCAAGCGTGTCGCGACCTTACCGAAAAAGCATACTACGAAATAATCATATAAGGGGAATCTACCATGAAAAATTTAAGAATCACCGTTAACGGTACCGCATATGACGTACAGGTTGAAGAACTCGGCGAGAGCGCCGGAACCGCGGTTCAGGCTCCTGCTCCCGCTGCTGCTCCTAAAGCGGCTGCTCCTAAGGCTGCTCCTGCTCCCGCGGGTGCCGGAGAGCCCGTTGTTGCTCCGATGCCCGGAACCGTTCTGTCCGTCAACGTCACGAACGGTCAGAGCGTCAAATCCGGCGACGTCCTCGTTATCCTCGAGGCGATGAAGATGGAGAATGAGATCAAGGCGCCGAAGGACGGCACGATCTCATCCGTAGCGGTATCCAAGGGCGAAAGCGTCGATACCGGCGCGACCCTGGTCACATTGGCGTAACGGGAGAGCATTATGAGCAAGAAGATTTTAATTACCGAGACAGCGCTGCGCGACGCGCATCAAAGCCTGATCGCGACCCGCATGACGACCGAAGAGATGCTGCCGATCCTCGACAAGATGGACAAGATCGGCTACTATTCTCTCGAGTGCTGGGGCGGCGCGACCTTTGACAGCTGTCTGAGATTTTTGAACGAGGATCCGTGGCAGAGACTGCGCACGATCCGCGAGCATTGCAAGAACACCAAGCTGCAAATGCTGTTCCGCGGTCAGAATATGCTCGGCTACCGCCATTATGCCGACGACGTTCTGGATTATTTTGTCCAGCGTTCCGTCGCCAACGGCATCGATATCATCCGTATCTTCGACGCGCTGAACGATATCAAAAACCTTCAGTCAGCGATCAAAGCCGCGAAAAAGGAGGGCGCTCACGCACAGGTCGCCATCAGCTATACGACCGGTCCCGTGTTCACCGACGAATATTATGTAGAGTATGCAAAGCGCATCGCCGACGCCGGCGCGGATTCTATCTGCATCAAGGATATGGCGGCGCTGCTGACCCCGTACCGTACCGAAAAGCTGGTCAAGGCGATCAAGGCTGAGGTCGATCTCCCCCTGCAGCTCCACACACACTATACCTCCGGACTTGCCTCAATGTGCCTGTTAAAGGGCGTTGAGGCGGGCGTCGATATCATCGACACCGCGATCTCTCCGCTGGCGCTGGGTACCTCTCACGCGCCGACTGAGTCGATGGTCGCCGCCTTTATGGGTACCGAGTACGACACCGGTATCGATCTGGAAGCGCTGACCGAGATCCGCACCTACTTCATGACCCTGCGTCAGAAGTACCTCGACAGCGGTCTGCTCGATCCCAAGATGCTCGCGACCGACGCGAATGCGCTGATCTATCAGGTCCCCGGCGGTATGCTCAGCAACCTGCTTTCACAGCTGAAGCAGGCGGGCAAGGAGGAAAAGCTCACCGAGGTTCTGCAGGAGGTTCCCCGCGTACGCTCCGACGCCGGATATCCGCCGCTCGTAACGCCGACCTCACAGATCGTCGGTACACAGGCGGTGTTCAATGTCATCACCGGCGAGCGCTACAAGATGTGTACCAATGAGTTCAAGGATCTTGTCGCCGGAAAATACGGCACCACACCGCTGCCGATCGATCCCGATTTCCGCAAGCAGATCATCGGCGATATGCAGCCCGTCGAGTGCCGTCCCGCCGATCTCTTGGAGCCGGAGCTAGATAAGCTGCGCGCAGAGATCCCGCAGTACATCGAGAGGGAAGAGGACGTATTGAGCTATGCACAGTTCCCGAAGGTCGCGATCGATTTCTTCAAGAAGCGCCGCAACACAGAACTTGGCGTCAACTCCGATCTGGTCGACACAACAAACAAGGTTCACCCTGTATAATACAGATCCCGCAGTCGTGAAGGATTGCGGGATTTTGCTTGCGCAGGGGTTGTATTTCATCGACCAGCGTTGTATAATTGCAAATAGTAAACGCTAACAAGCGGTCAGGTTTTGGATGGTATTATGACTTTAAAGGATTTAAAGATAGGGCAGAGCGCCGTGATCGAAAAGGTCGGCGGCGAAGGCAGCCTCAGACAGCATTTTTTGGATATGGGCGTGATCCCCGGGGCAGAGGTGACCTTGGTCAAGCTCGCGCCGCGGGGAGACCCGATGCAGCTGAGGATCCACGGCTACGAGCTGACACTGCGCCTTGCCGATGCAGATCAGATCGACGTATCCCTGATCTCTTCCGAGACGCAGGTAAAAACCGAACGGACGCGCGTGCATCATCATCACCCCGGCTTCGGTGAGGAGGGCAAGTATCATCCCAAGGGCAGCGGCGATCCGCTTCCCGATGATGAGATCCTGACCTACGCCTTGGTGGGTAATCAGAATACCGGTAAGACGACGCTGTTCAATCAGCTCACCGGTTCAAAGCAGCACGTCGGCAACTTTCCCGGCGTGACCGTCGACCGTAAGGACGGCGTCATCAAGGGCTATCCCAATACGCTGATCACCGATCTGCCGGGCATTTATTCCATGTCGCCCTACAGCGCAGAGGAGATCGTTTCGCGCAACTTCGTATTGGATGAAAAGCCGCGCGCGATCATCAATATCATCGACGCAACTAACATCGAGCGCAATCTGTACCTGACGATGCAGCTGCTTGAGATGGATATCCCCATGGTCATCGCACTGAACATCATGGATGAGGTCAAAGCCAACGGCGGTTCGATCGACATCAATGCGCTGGAGCTGCTGCTCGGCGTCCCTGTCGTTCCGATCTCGGCGGCAAAGAATCAGGGCGTCGACGAACTGGTGCTGCACGCGATCCATATCGCGCATTATCAGGAGCGACCCGGTCGGCAGGACTTTTGCGACCCGAAGGATCATAACGGCGCGGTTCACCGCTGTCTGCACGCGGTGATCCACCTGATCGAGGACAAGTCGGACGCTGCCGGCATCCCCAAACGCTTTGCCGCCGCTAAGCTGATCGAGGGCGATGTGCTGATCGAAGAAAGGCTCAAGCTCGACGACGGCGAAAAGCTGATGCTGTCGCACATCATCGAGCAGATGGAACGCGAGCGCGGACTGGATCGCAACGCGGCGATCGCCGATATGCGCTTTGCCTTTATCAAAAAGATCTGCGCGCAAACGGTCGTCAAGCCGACCGAGAGCAAGGAGCATCGTCGGTCGTCGAAAATCGACAGGATCCTCACCGGTAAATTCACGGCGATCCCGTGCTTTATGAAAGCGCAAATGTCAACGAGGTCATCACCGGCTTGATCACCGACGGTATCTTTGCCGGCGTAGGCAGTGTGGTCACCTTTTTACCGATCATCGTGACGCTGTTCTTTTTCCTCTCTATGCTGGAGGACAGCGGATATCTGGCGCGCGTCGCATTCTTTATGGACAGAACGCTGCGGCGTATCGGTCTGTCCGGACGCAGTATCGTCCCGATGCTGATCGGCTTCGGATGTACGGTTCCGGCTGTCATGGCGACAAGGACTCTGCCCAGTAACCGCGACCGAAAAATGACGATCCTCCTCACGCCGTTTATGAGCTGTTCGGCAAAGCTGCCGATCTACGGCTTCTTTGTCAATGCGTTTTTCCGTGATTACGCGTGGCTGGTGATGACCGGGCTTTATCTGCTCGGTATCGCGATCGGCGTATTGGTCGCCCTGTTCTATAAAAAGACGATCTTCAAGGGCGAGGCGGTGCCTTTTGTGATGGAACTGCCGAACTATCGTCTGCCCGGAGCGCGAAACGTCCTGATGCTCTTGTGGGATAAGGCGAAGGACTTTTTGCAGCGCGCCTTTACCATCATTTTTGTCACGACGATCATTATCTGGTTTTTGCAGAATTTCAACATACATTTTACGATGGTCAGCGATTCGCAGGACAGTATGCTGGCGGCGATCGCAGGCTTTTTGGAACCGGTATTTGCGCCTATCGGACTGGGCGACTGGAAGCTGGTCACCTCGCTGATCACCGGCCCCAGCCGCACCGCCGACATCGAGTGCGTGGGCGCCGTCGGCGTGCACGGACCTCTTGAAATGCATCTTCTTCTGGTGGAGGGCTAGTCATGCACAAGGCACCGCAGACCTACAAAGAGTACCACGGCCAGATCGACGAGGCGCTGCATGACCAGCAGCTCCGCAAGACGCTGGACAAGTACGCCGTCACCTACCGCGAAAACCGCGCCAAGGTGATGCGCGAC
>CACZAW010000047.1 GCA_902779225.1 uncultured Ruminococcus sp.
AAAGAGATCGACTATCTCGACGGCGACGAAGCCGGCTTAAAGAGCGCCGTTCTCCTGATCGAGGGTGAGAACGCCTACGGTTATCTCAAGAGCGAGGCGGGCGTTCACCGCCTTGTACGCGTATCGCCGTTTGATTCCGCAGGCAGACGTCATACCAGCTTTTCTTCGCTGGAAGTCATGCCGGAGATCAACGATGATATCAAGGTTGAGATCCCGCCCGAGGAGATCAAGATGGACGTTTACCGTGCTTCGGGCGCGGGCGGTCAGAAGGTCAACAAGACCTCGTCCGCTGTTCGACTGACCCATATCCCGACCGGTATCGTCGTCGCGTCACAGGTCGAGCGTTCTCAGTACCAGAACCGCGACGTCGCTATGAAAATGCTCATTTCCAAGCTGATGGAGATCAAAGAGCGCGAGCATCTCGAAAAGATCGAGGATATCAAGGGCGTGCAGAAGGAGATCACCTGGGGCTCTCAGATCAGATCCTACGTCTTTATGCCGTATACCATGGTCAAGGATCACCGCACCTCGTATGAGACCGGTAACATCAACGCGGTCATGGACGGCGATCTAGACGGCTTTATCAACGCGTATCTGAAAGCGCTGTCACTCGGTGAACTGGAAAACAAATAAACGACAACAGCCTCCCGATCGGGAGGCTGATTTTACTTAATGAGCTCAACAGGCAAGGCGAGCCATTCTCTGACAAAATAGGAAGGATACGCCGCTATGGGAGCCGGACGCGTGTTTTCTGTATTGACAGGCGTGATCTTCAGATCGCGGTCGTTTTTATGCGCGATAATCCGCGCCCGCAGCTGATGATAACTGTCCGATACGATCGCGATATCACGATTTAACCGGTTTTCGTCAATGATCTTTAACGAGTATCGCAAATTTTCATCTGTGTTCTCAGCCTGATCTTCCATGAAGATCCTGTCGGGATCGATCCCTTCCTTGACCATGTTTTCGTACATCGACTGCGCTTCGCTGATCGGCTCGTTATCGCCTTTTCCGCCTGTGACGACAGCAGATGTTCCGGGATGTGTATTCAAATAATCGACGCCCGCATCAATCCTCTGCCACAACACAGAGCTGGGACCCGATTTCATCACGTGCGCACCGAGAACAACAGCAGTGGCATCGCTGCTGCCTGTCCACGGTATCATCGCGTATATCATAAACGCAGATGCGATCAAGCAATAGGCGATCACTGCCGTCGCACCGATCTGGATGATTCTCAGCAGCACCTTTGTCGGCGTTTTGGAACTCATTTTGCGCTTCATTTTATGATAATGCGACGCAAAAGCAGTCCGATAGATCACCGCAAGGCACAATAGGATGCCTACCCAGCATCCGATATGCCAGATGTTCCAGAAAACAGGCGCGATAAACCATACCAGCATGATCGCCGCCGTTATGGCGATTACTATACGCAGAATTCTCTTGATCATGATTCCTGCGCCGCTCTTAGCGCCTTTGCCAGCTGATCGGGGCAGGAGGTGCCTCTGCCGCCGCAGTCGATACCTTCGAGCTTTTCGATCGCGTCGTTGACGTCCATACCCTTGACCAATACGCTGATCCCCTGTGTGTTGCCGTGACAGCCGCCGATAAAGCGGCAATCCTTGATCACATCGTCCTCGATATCCAGTTGGATCATCCGCGAGCAGACCCCGCGGGGGATATAAGAGTATTTCATATTCATCATCCTTATCTTTGAAAATAAAACAGCCTGCATCAGCAGGCCGTTGGAGCGGATAACGGGACTCGAACCCGCAACATCAACCTTGGGAAGGTTGCGCTCTACCATTGAACTACATCCGCATCTACGCACAAAGTATATCCCAAAACGCGCGACAAGTCAAGCGAAGTCTGTCAAATTCTCTGTCTATTTTTCCAAAAAGAGTAGAACAAACGATATTTTTATGGTATACTGTAATTCCGATCGACACAAAAGGAGAGGCTTATGTCTTATCAAATCAATCTCGGACAATGGAATAGCGTATTTGCGGTTCCCTCCGCCTTGGTTGATAAGCATATCAAGCTGGCGAGCGAATCACAGCTAAGGGTGATCCTGTATCTTTTGCGTCACAGCGGCGATTCGATCGAAAAAGAGACGCTTTCAAGAGCGCTTGGGATCGCTGAGCAGGAAGTCGAAAACGCGCTGGATTTCTGGAAAGAACGCGGTTTGATCGCAGAAAGCGGGGGAGAACTGACGCCTCCTGCACCGCTGCCTGCTGATAATCCTGCTCAACCCACAACGGAAAAGCAAAAACCGGAAAAGCACACTTCCGTATCCCGCGCCGTAAAGCCCGATTCTGCCTTCGTCGCAAAAGTGATGCAGGAGGATAAAAGCCTTGTCGGGCTTCTTGATGAAGCTCAGTCTGTTCTGGGGAAGCCGCTGTCTCCCGGAGATACAGCGACCCTTGTCATGCTGTACAGCACCTTCGGCTTGCCGTGCGAGGTGCTTGCCCTGCTGATCAATTATATCGCCTCCACTTCTTCTCCGAGTATTCGTGCTGTTGAAAGGCTCGGTATTTCATGGTCGGATAACGGGATCGTCACCGTTGATGCAGCGGAAGCCGAGATCGAACGCTTGACTGCATCGCGTGAAGCATGGCAATCGGTCTCCAAGCTGATGGGCGTGCATAATATCGGAAAGCCGACGAAGGCACAGCAGGATTACGCCTATTGCTGGACGGTCACATGGGGCTTTAACGACGAAATGATCGTAGAAGCCTATGAGAGATGCGTTAATACTAAGGGTGAATACAATATCAAATACATCAACGCGATCCTGAAAAGATGGTATGAAAAGCGTATTTTCTCTCTGGACGAATTAAAGAAATCAGAGTCAGCGCCGCAAAAAGCATCAAAGACCAAGCCTTCTTCCAAAGGCTCTGTATTCTCTGCCGACGGCGCGTCGTTTGATCTTAAAAAATATGAGAATCAGAGTATATTTGACGATTAACGAAAGGGGTCACTATGCCGTACTCCAATGATATACTGATGCAGGCAAAGGATGTGCTGGCGGAGCGCCGCATGAATGCACAGCGAGCCGCCGATTATAAAAGAGAACAGCTTTATCTGCAGGAGCCGAGACTCCGTGAGATCGACAGGGAACTGTCGAGAATCGGAACCGAAACTGCCAAAACGATTCTGAAAACAAAAGAATCCGCTTTCAGTATGCAGCAGCTCGCCGAGAAAAGTCTTGCTTTACAAAGCGAATACAACGCGCTTTTAGATAAGATCGGTTTCAGCGCCGCCGACCTCGAGCCGGTCTATGTGTGCGATAAATGCGGGGATACCGGCTATATCGAGCAAGATAACCGAACCATCGTTTGCGAATGTCTGAAAAAGCTGATGTCTGATATCGCATGCGAAAAGCTGAACGCAGATTCTCCGCTGGAGCTGTGTACCTTTGAGTCGTTTGACTTGAGCTATTACAGCGATCAGCCGGACGCCAACGGCACGGTGCCGCTCAACAGAATGTCGAATATTTATAATTATTGCCGCGACTATGCCGACAATTTTTCAGTGTATTCGCGCAGTTTGATCATGCGCGGTGCGACAGGTCTGGGCAAAACGCATCTCAGCCTTGCGATCGCAAACGAGGTGATCCGTAAAGGGATGTCGGTGGTCTATGTGACCGCGCCCGATATCCTTTCCCGCTTGGAGCGCGAGCATTTTGCCTATCAGTACAGGGAAGAGGAAAACACCTTTAATTCGCTGATGCGATGCGATCTGCTGATCATCGACGATCTGGGGACGGAGTTTATCTCCCAGTTCACCGTTGCGACTGTGTATAATATCTTCAATTCGCGCATCCTGTCCGGTAAACCGATGATCATGAACACCAACCTGACCATGAACGAGCTACTGACGACCTACTCTCAGCGATTTGTGTCCAGAGTCATGGGATCATGCGATAAGCTCGATTTTATCGGCGAAGATATCCGTCCGCGACTGACGTAACAACGAAAACTTTGATTATTTTTCCGATTTTGCTTGACAACCAGAAAAAATCGGCTATAATAATAAAAGTGCAATGCGGAATTGTGTAAGGGTAGCACAGCAGACTCTGACTCTGTATGTCTGGGTTCGAATCCTAGTTCCGCAGCCAATGGCCCCGAAACACATCGGGGCTGTTTTTTCGAGGTGTGGCGCAGTTTGGTAGCGCGCTTCGTTCGGGACGAAGAGGTCGCAGGTTCAAATCCTGTCACCTCGACCAGTAAAAAAGGCTGACCTAAACGGTCAGCCTTTTTTACTGGTCGAAATAGGAAAGTGACAGGATTTGAAAGGGCGTTTAGAAAACAGTCCTGCGGACTGTTTTTAGCCCGTGGAGCTAGGTTAACGTACGACAGGAGCAGCGTGCGCATAAGACGATATCAACATGATCTCAACATAAAACGTCGTCACCTCGACCAAATAAAACAGAGAGATACAATAGTGTATCTCTCTGTTTTATTTTATCCGAAATTAGGAGAGGAGACAGGATTTGAAGGCGACCGTGCCGAGGATGAAGCGCGTAGTCGCTGAAATCCGAAGGTAGGAACGCCGCAGCGCGGCGTTCCTAGGGAGAGCGCAGATCGTGCGATTGTCGCCGGCTGGGCGATCCAAAGACGAGATCAAAAAATACGATAAGATCGTCACCTAGACCATAGAATTAAGCAAGGAGTTACCATTTAGGTAGCTCCTTGTTTGTGCTTTTGGTTATTCAGTTAATAGCGCTTTCGGCGTCGGGAAGAATTTAGCCGCCGCGGCAGCGCACAGCATGATCGGCAAATATGCCGGCGGGAAAACGATCATTAACAGCAGCACCGTAGCCAGCGGCTTTTTCAGCGTATGACCGACCAGAGCGGATGTGACTACCGCTGTACAGAAAGCAGGATTGACGCCGAACAGCAGGCTCATCGAGCAACCGATCGCTACCCCGCAAAAGATAACGGGGAAGAAGTGACCGCCTTTAAGTCCGCTGTCGATGCAGATATTTGTCAACAACAGCTTGACGACTGCGATCACGATCAGCATCACTGCGCCGATCTTTTCCATGTCGCCCATGACCTCGCCGATCTGATGCTCGCCGGAGAACATCGTCAGCGGGAGAAAGGTACCCGAGACGCCCAGCAGCAACCCGCCGACGGTAGCGCGCAGAACCGTGTATTTTTTCAGTTTGCTTTTAAGCATACCGGTGAGTTTCTTGAACAAAAAGTACAGATAGCCCGCCGCGATTCCGATGAGGATCAACGGGATCGCATACCAGTAGTCGCTCCAAGCTTTCGTCTGACCTTCGATCCCGGCGATACCGTTGCTGCCGCCGAAAAGCATTGTCAACAGTACGAACGCCCCGAAGGAGCTGAGGATCGCCGCAAAGTATAAAACGATCTTAGACGCTTTCGGGAGGACAGAATCCTCGTCCGATTCGATCGGCTCGATAAATCCGAACATCGGTGAACGAAAGATCGTACCCAAGGTGGCACTCATGCCAATCTTCGTCAACTCCTGTACCTCTTGACGAAAACGTTTGAGCTTATCGCCGACCCATGAGCAAAGCCCGGCGATAACACCGGTCAAGCCCGCCTCGGGACCGATGCTCGCGCCGATCAAAAGAGGGAAGAGGGCAGACCCCAGTATCGAAAAGACATTATGATACGGATATCGACCGGTTTTTTTGACGCGACCCAATACGACGCCTAGCTCTTCCGGATAGTCGCCGAATTTGCGCTTCCATATGCCGATCAAAAATCCTCCGACGCCGCATACACACAGTGTGTACAGCGGGAAATCGATTTGCGAAGGGATGTATCCCCATATGAATTCGATTCCGAGATTCATGATGCGTAAAAAGCCCCAGATGATCGCTCCGACGATCACTCCGAGAATAACGGTATATAATAAGAACAGTAGATTGTTTTTTAGCGTTTTCATGGCACGAACTCCTTTTCAATCATTTTACAACAAATAGCGACTGAATTCAATAAACAGTGTTAAAAAACGATGAACAATTCAACTATTTGAGCTGTTTTTCTTGCTTTGCAGTCGTTTAGCGTTTATAATAGGTAAAAGAATCGACAAAACTGGAGGAAAAAGTGGCTGAACTAAACACAAAACTTAGCGGCTTGACGAATGAAGAAGTTGCACAACGCATCAAAGACGGCAAAGTCAATACAGTAACGACCGTCAAAACAAAATCCATCAAGCGCATTTTTTATGATAATATCTGCACCTTATTCAACCTGATCAACGTGATCCTGTTTGTAATGCTGTTGCTGGTGGGATCCTATAAGAATCTGCTGTTTATCGGCGTCGTATTCATCAATACGATCATCGGTATCGTGCAGGAGATCCGATCGAAAAAGAGCGTAGACAGCCTGACGATCCTGACCGAAAACAAGTTGGACGTCATACGAGAGGGCGAGTTGGTCAAGCTGTCAAAGGATGAGATTGTCCTCGACGACATTCTCCTGCTCTCGCGCGGCAGTCAGGTTCCCGCCGACTGTGAGGTGATCGAGGGCGATTGCATGGCTAACGAAAGCCTGTTGACCGGTGAATCGGATCTGATCGAAAAGCATATCGGCGACGAGCTGTTATCGGGCAGCTTTGTCTCAGCCGGCAGCTGCTACTGCCGCGTCAACCGTGTCGGCGCAGACAGCTACGCGTCCAAGATTAACGCCCAGGCAAAGTATATCAAAAAGAATAATTCCCAGATCCTGAAATCCTTCAAAACGATCATCAATATCTGTACCGTTGTTATTTTTCCGGTCGGCGTCATCATGTTCATCTCCAAGTATTTCTGGTATCACGAGAGCCTCAAGGTCGCGACCGAAACGACCGTCGGCGCGCTGGTCGGTATGATACCGGGCGGAATGATCCTGCTGACCAGTACCGTTCTCGCCGTATCCGTGATCCGGTTGGCAAAGGAAAAAGTGCTGGTCAATGCAATGTATTGTATCGAAACGCTGGCGCGCGTTGACGTTCTGTGCATGGATAAAACCGGTACGCTGACCTCGGAAACCATGAATGTAGAAAATGTGATCGGCTTCGGTACGGACAGTACGGAAATCAAGAGGATGCTGGCGTCGATCGCGGCGGCGAGCGCTGACGTCAACGCGACGCTGCAGGCGATCAGCGACTACACCGAGGGGAGCGAGACGGTAGCCTGTACGAATTTTGTCCCGTTTTCTTCGGAAACCAAGTGGTCCGGCGGATGCTTTGCAAACGGAAAGTCCTATGTCATCGGCGCGCCTGAATTCGTTTTTCCGGATGAGGATCGCTTCCCGCAGATCCGTGAGGCGATATCCGGCGTCACGGAAACCGTGCGTATCCTGGTTCTGGCGAGCGCAGTCCGACCTGTGCAAAACGGCAAGCTGCCGGATGATCTTGAGCCTGTCGCGCTGATCCTGATCAAGGATCAGCTGCGCGATAATGTTGAGGATACGATCCGTTACTTTAAGGAGCAGGGCGTTACCCTTAAAGTCATCTCCGGCGACAGCGTAAAAACGGTTCAGAACATTTCGATCGATACCGGTATTCCCGGCGCTGAGAACGGCGTCGATATGTCGACGCTGGCGACCGATGAGGAGCTGTATGACGCAGCCGAAAGATGTAATGTGTTCGGCAGAGTTACTCCGGCGCAGAAGAAAAAGCTGGTGCAGGCGCTGCAATCGCACGGCCATACGGTAGCGATGACCGGCGACGGCGTTAACGACGTATTAGCGCTGAAGGAAGCGGATTGTTCGATCGCGATGGCTTCTGGCAGCGAGGCGGCGCGCAACGTATCGCAGATGGTGCTGGTCAATAACGACTTTGCCTGTATGCCGCGCGTCGTAGCAGAGGGGAGACGTACGATCAATAATATCGAACGCAGCTCGTCGCTCTACCTTGTCAAAACAATGTACTCGATGATCCTTTCCGTTTTCTTTATGTTCTCGTCGCTGACGTATCCCTTTGTACCGATCCAGCTGACTTTGATAGGGGCATTGGCGATCGGATTCCCGTCATTTGTATTGGCGCTGCAGCCGAACAATAATATCGTCCGCGGTAACTTCACCTTCAATATCATTGCCCGTGCTGCGCCTGCTTCTCTCACGATATCGCTGTGCGTTATTATGAGCGCTATGCTGCGCAATATCATCAATATCGACCAGCAAGAGGTAACGACCATCGCGGTCTATACGACGGCTCTGATCTGCCTGATGCTGATCGTTCGCCTGTCGATCCCCTTTAATGCGCTGCGTATCGGTATGCTGTGCCTGAGCGTGGCAGGTTTCGCGATCGCGTTCATTTTCTTCCGCGATTTCTTCATCCTGACCGATTTAAGCGCAAACGGCTGGTGGCTGCAGCTGATCTTTTTTGCCGGCAGCATTCTTGTCTTTAATGTTCTGTATCATATCGCCGATAAGTATATCAACAAATTCAAAAACAAAGAATCATAACAAAAACTGCTTCGGGATGATCTCTCGAAGCAGTTTTTTATACCATTATTTTCTGAATTGTTTTCTGAACGAATCGCCCATAACGCCGTTGAATCCGTCGGGGACCTTTTCGCCGCTCTCGGTATAGAGATCTTCGTCAGAATAGTCGGCAGCTGTCGGAGCGAGCTTTTTATCAAACAAACCTGCATGGTTGTTATAACCGTAATTGGGGATCAGCACAGGATAGTTTTTAAAGCAGTAATCCTTATCATATGCTCCGCTGAGTCCGCTGATGTAGGGGCTCTCCAGATAATTGACCTCGCCGCCGTACTGCCAGATACCGACCCTGCTGGTGTTATACTGCATGACCGTGTACCATTGCGCGTACCAGATATCATAGGTTCCGACGATGTCCTTGGTATTAAAAGGTCCGGTAAGCCAGTCATAACCGGTGTACAGGATGGGATAGTAACCGGCGTCGGCGATACCCTTTAGATAAGTGGCGGTGACGTCGTGCAGCGCCTTATTGGTCATACCGTTACTGTCTTTATAGTCATCCTCTTCGATATCAAACGCGATCGGCATGGTGGGCTTTTTGCCTTTCAGCAAGCGCAGCGTATGCTGCACCTCGCTCTTTGCAGAAGTCGTATTCAACGCGTAAGAATAGATGTAAGCGCCCCACGGCATACCCGCGGCTTCGGCTTTTTTGACGTTAGCCTCAAACATCGAGTCATCCTGACTGTAGATGTTTGAGCCGTATCCCAAGCGGATGATGACAAATTGGATACCGGCCTTTTTCAGCTTATTAAAATCGACGTTACCGTTGAATTCGGAAATATCAACGCCCTTTATTTTAGTGAAGTTCTTGATGCTTTGATCGATCTGCGCCTTTTTCGCCGTGAGGGAGGACGCCTGCGCCTGTTTTTCTTTTTCCAGGATCTCCTTTAGCTTGGCTCTGTATTCGGTTCTGGCGTTATGCGCGTTTGTTTTCAGGCGCGCAGCTTCTGCCTTTGCGGCGTCGGCAGCTGCTTTTGCTTCAGCTTCTGCTTTCGCCTTAGCTTCGGCGGCGGCTTTTGCCGCTTGCTCGTCGCTCAGCTTATCGGCTTTTGCCTGATCAATATCTAAACCAAGATAATAAGATCCGTTGAAAGCGGCAATAAAACGCTGGATATGCGTGACGTCAAGAACGTCGCTGCCGCCGTCGAGATTGGCGTCGGCTCTGCGCACCGCATCGTCGCTGAGCTCATTCAGCTCCGCGATAAAGTATTGTAACATACTGGCGTCGATAATATTGATTTCGCCGTCCTGATCGATATCGCCCAAAACCGTATAAGGCGGTGAAGGCGGGTCGTCTTCAGCATGTACGGTCAACGCAGATGATATCAACAGGATCGCCGCCAGCAAGACAGATACGGCAGAAAGAATACGTTTCATAATCTACTCCTGAGAAGTTTGATGGCATTATCATAGCACAAACTTGAAAAAAGTGCAACTTTATTGAAAAACGCAGGTTAACACAGCGTTATAATTCTGAATTCGAAAAATAATGATAGAAATGCTGGTGAAAGAAGGGGTAAAACTATTTTTGACACTATTTTGCATTGACAAACAGTTAGATTTGTGGTACTGTATTAATACAGTAATACAGATAAGGAGGCTGCCGATGGAATGGTCATTGGATAAAAAACGACCGATCTGTCCGCAGATTTGTGAAAAGATATGCATCCTTGTCGCTACCGGATCGATCGGGGCAGGGGAGAAGCTGGCGTCTGTCCGTGAGGTCGCGCTGTCTGCCGGCGTCACTCCGAATACTGTCCAGAGATCCTTTGAACAGCTTGAACAAAAAGGTGTTATCTATTCGCGCCGCGGATCCGGTTGGTATGTAAATGAAGATATCCGGGTTGCGCGAGAGACAATGCGTGAGCTGGTAAACAGTAAAACGAATGCCTATCTCAGCGATATGCACAGTCTAGGATTGAATAACGACGATATTATCAACGTGATAAAGGAGTATCAACATGAGTGAGATTTTACGATGTGAACACCTGCATAAGGACTTTGGCTCAAAGCAGGCGCTCGTTGATGTTTCGCTGACGGTCGAAAGCGGTAAGATCATCGGACTCTTGGGGCCTAACGGAGCCGGCAAGACGACGCTGATCAAGCTGATTAACGGGTTGCTGACACCGACTACGGGCAAACTGTATATCGAGTCACAGGAGCCGGGGATCAACACCAAGCCGAAGGTGTCTTATCTGCCGGACGTCAATTATCTCAACAACTGGATGTCGGTTGAGGATATCATCAAAATGTTTGCGGATTTCTATGAGGATTTCCGACCCGATTTAGCGTTTGAGATGATCAACCGTCTCGGTATCGACCGAAAAGACCGTCTCAAAAATCTTTCGAAGGGCAACAAGGAGAAGGTGTGTCTGATTCTTGTTATGAGCCGCAGCGCGAAGCTCTATGTGCTGGATGAGCCGATCGCCGGCGTTGATCCCGCGACGCGCGACTATATCATCTCTACCATCATCAATAACTATAATCCCGAGGCTTCGGTGCTGATCTCAACTCACCTGATCTCCGATATCGAATCGGTGCTGGATGAAGTCATCTTTATCAAGGACGGTCGTATCGTCATGCATGATACGGTCGATCATATCCGTGAAGAACACGGAAAAAGCGTCGATGATCTGTTCAGGGAGGTATTCAAATGGTAAAAAAATTGATGAAATATGATTTTGCCTCCTATATGAGGCTGTTGCTGCCGGTTCAGTTGATCCTGCTCGGTATCGCCGCGCTGAATCGCTTCGTACAGCTTTTCGAGAGCAACAACAGTACGTATAGCATTTTGTTTACCTCATCGACGATCCTGTTTATCATCAGTATTGCAGTTGTCGTTGTGCTGACACTGGTCGTGTCGATCGTGCGGTTTTATCAGGGGATGTACTCAAATGAAGGATATCTCAGTCATACTCTGCCTGTGACGCCGTCACAGCATATCTGCTCAAAGCTGTTGACCTCTTTACTGTTTTATCTAGGCAGCTTTTTGGCAATATTTCTCTCGCTGAATATCGTCACCATCGGTGAGCTGAATATCGAGATATATAAAGCGTTCGGATTCCAACTGGGAAAACTCGGAGAATCGCTCCACGGTCATTTGGCGCTGTATATCATTGAACTGATCTTGCTGTTTCTCAGTTATATTGTCGGCACGACACTGTGTATTTACTTCTGCATTTCAGTCGGTCAGCTTGCCCAAAAGAGAAAGATTCTGCTCGCATTCGGCGCTTATTTCGGGATCTATGTTATCGGGCAGATCATCGGAACCATATTCATTATTTTCGTGACAACTCTGGGCACCGAACTCGTCAGCAACATTGCAAAATGGGCGGGCGAGCATATGATCGCGTTCATGCATATCGTCTTTTGCTCAGGTATTCTGCTGCAAGTGATCGTCTCATTGATTTACTTTTTGCTCACGCGTTATATCATGAGCAAAAAGCTCAATCTGACATAGGGGAGGGGAGCGTATGAAAAAAGTAATCAGGATCATCACAGCTGCGTTATGCGCTGCGATGATCGGCGCCACACTCTGCTCCTGCCGATATCTTGATGAGAAAAAAGAAAACAATGCGGTCTTTACCGATGACAGTAAAGAGTATATCGAATTCAGGGATCATACCTATAAAAGGATCGAACTACCGTCCGGTTTAACTGCGATGGTCGATTATGATTTCGGCGTTGAGCCTGCATATGTTACTGAAAAAGATGTTCCTGTGCTGCTTAACTCGATGTACGGTCTGCCGTTTATATATGATTCCAAGGTCAAGAATCCCCTTATCCTCCAGTTGTATGAAGGTAACGATCTGATGGACGAAAGTGATCCTATATTACGAGCGACGATGCACACTTACGGAGCGCTTGACAGAAATCAATGCTATATCAGAGAAGATAAATATGATGAGGTGAAAAACGAGATTCAAAAAGCAAAGCTCGATCATTACTATTATTATGACGCTGACTTTACAGATTACAGCTTGAACTATGACTTCAGCGATCCCATGCAGTTGACACCCGAATTAAAGCCGGCGAGCGAAGAGCTTACGAGCGCGATCAATGATTCGTTGAAAAGCGGTAAAAAAGTGAATTATCAAAAGCTGATTGATAAAGACTCATGGAGCTCATTCTGTCTTGGGTGCTGTGATAAGAATATGCTGGTCACAGACGACACAAAGAATCTGTATATTCTCTGTGAAAATGTCAGCGGGAAGTATTATCTGGTTCAAACAACGAATATGTATTCGAAAGAAAAGGATTTGATAACGGTTCCCGATCAATACAGCAGCGTCTTCAAACAGTTGTTCACCGAGCAGAAAGATTATCTCTATATTGGCGCTCGACTTGAGGATTACTTTGAGATGGACGAAACGGACGCTTCCGCCTACATTGAAAGCAGTACGGACTCTCAGGTTTTTTGGATATAATAACAATATAGCCAACGCAAGTGCAAAACCTGCGTTGGCTTGATCTTTATAAAAATAGGGAAGAGTGCTACTTTTTCGCTTTGACCTTCGAAAGAGGATTGCTCTTTGCAGCACGTTCGATCTGACTGCTGTCGAGGTGGGTATAGATCTCTGTCGTGCTGAGATTTTCGTGTCCCAGTACATCCTTTAATACGCGGATATCGACGTTTCCGTGCTGATACATCAGTGTCGCGGCAGTATGGCGCAGCTTATGGACGGAATATCCCTGCGAATCCAGTCCGATTTTTTCCAGATACTTATATACCGTTTTCTGCACCATTTCTCTGGAAATGCGACGGTTGCGCGCAGAGAGGAACAGCGCGTGCTTATCCTCGGCGCGAACGCCTTCGACAGGTCTGACCTTCATATAATCGTGATAAGCGCTCATGCACGCTTCATTTAAGTAGATGATCCGCTTTTTATTGCCTTTACCGATGATCTGCGCAGTATTATCCGACCGGATATCGGTGTAATCCATCGCGACCAACTCTGCAAGGCGCATACCGCAATTCAAAAAGAAGGTCAATATGCAGTAATCCCGCTCTTTGAATTTGCCTTCGACAGCATTGAGTAATTCGATACTTTGTTCTAATGTCAGATACTTGGGGAGAGGATTCTTATCGCGCTGGGGGGGACGATCTAGCTTTTCTAAAGGATTCTCTTGCAAGACTCCTTTTCTGAAATAAAGATAATGATAAAATGATTTAATGGAAGTTGTTTTACGCGCACGAGTTTTATTGTCGTTTTTTCGAACGCGTTGCAAATAGTTCATGAACTCTAAAGCATCTGTTAATGTTACGGAAGCCACAAAATCCAAATCAATATCATCGATCTTGATTTCAGACAATTCAACTGAAGAAGACACAAAGCCTTTTTTGCGCTTCATAAAGCGAAAGAAAGTTCTCAGATCATGATAATACTCATCAACCGTCATCGGAGAACGGCCTTTAATCGTTTGCAGGTAGAATAGAAAATCCTTGATAATATCCGGTGCTTCAACAGAAAAATCAGTCATATCCAAACCTCTCGAAATAGAATAGAGCGATGATACACTGATTATACAGTATAATAGGGGGCTGTATTTTCTAATATAGAAAATTACATAAAATTAATATTTTATGTAATTAAGGGGAG
>CACZAW010000048.1:0-9656 GCA_902779225.1 uncultured Ruminococcus sp.
GTGGTGTTGGGGCAGCCGCCGAACAGCGCGCCTGCCATGGAGCCTACGCCGTCGCCCAGCAGGGTGCGGTCAAGACCGGGATCCTCAAGAAGATCATGCTCGATGATAGAGGACAGGTTCTTATGGTCGGCGATATGCTCGGCAAATACAACGAACGCAACCGGGACATAGGCGACTGCGATGGTACCGATATAGCTGCCCGAAAGCTCGCCGAACGCACCGAACGCCTTGAGGAAGGTGAAGTCGGGTACGGCGATGAAGGTGCTGAAGGTGACCTCCTTAAAGAGGCTGGTGAACGCGGTATACTGGATGACCATCAGAGAGGGGTTGCCTGTCCACTTGCCGATGAAGTAGAAGATGGTCGCGCAGGCATAGCCTGCGAGAATACCGATGATAAACGGTATCAGCTTCATCATCTTTTTGCCGTATACCGAGCAGAGCATGACGACCGCTAAGGTCACAAGGCCGCATACGACCGCGACATAGGGAGAACCGGGCTGGGTGGTGCCGGTGACGCTGCCGTCCTCCGCGATGTTGACGGTGATCGTGGGATCGACGTTGCCGTCCTTATCGAGGGCGACGTTCTGAGAACCGATAGAGCCGTCTAAGTTAACACTGTCGATGGTGCGTACCGTAACGGAGGACATATCGACTTCCGTGGTGTAGTTGACCTTGCTCAGGTCGGAGATCGCGTTGCCCGCGAGGGACAGACCGATGATCGCAACGATGGGTCCGATAACAACGGCAGGCATGATCTTGGAGATCCACTTGACGCCCGCGCCCTTGACGATCAGCGCGATGACGACATAGACAAGACCCGCAAGAGCAGCGCCTATCACCAGTCCGAGGAAGCCCAGCGCTACCGTAGCCGCACCGGCAAACGCTGCCGCCATGGAACCGAGGAAGGCGAAAGATGAGCCGAGGAATACGGGGCTTTTACCCTTGGTAAACGCGACGTAGACCAGCGTACCGACGCCCGCGCCGAACAGTGCCGCAGAGGTGCTCATGCCGTTTCCGACGATCATCGGAACCGCGATGGTCGCCGCCATGATCGCAAGCAGCTGCTGGAACGCAAAGACGATAAGCTGACCGAACTTCGGCTTATCTTTGACATTGTAAATCATTTTCATTTCAGATTTCCCCCTTATGAAAAATATGAATATTTTTCAGTGAAGGACTAAGAGTGAAGAGTGAAGAGTTGTGGGAAACGCTGACGCGTTTTGGATCAAAATGCGGCGCATACAAATGATAAGCCGGCTTTTTTGTCGGAACTTAATAGGAATCAGGTGAGGGCAGAGCCCTCCCACAACTCTTAACTCTCGGTTCTTAACGCTTCACTTGATATAGATCTTGACCGCCTCGTCGACGTCTGTTTCACGCAGACGGACGGCGACTGCCTCATCGACTGAGGTAGGGATATTTTTGCCGACGAAGTTCGCTTTGATCGGCAGCTCGCTGTGACCGCGGTCGATCAGCACGCAGAGCTGCACCTTAGCCGGTCTGCCCAGCTTCATGACCGCGTCCAGCGCGGCGCGGGCGGTGCGTCCGGTATAGATCACATCATCGACCAGAACGACCGTCTTGCCGGTAACGTCGAAATCGACGCGGGAGGCTTTGACGGCGGGCGCCTCGCTGATCAGGCTGAGATCGTCGCGGTAGAGGGTGATATCCAGCTCGCCTACCGGCAGGGTTGCACCCTCGATCGCCTTGATATCGGCGGCGATGCGATACGCCAGCGGCACGCCGCGGGTATGGATACCGATCAGGCACAGATTATCGGTGCCGTGGTTTTTCTCGATGATCTGGTGAGAAATACGGCGCAGGATGCGCTCGATATCCTCTTGCGACAGCAGCGTAGATTTATAGTTCATCATATACCTCTTGCGGTACGCAGGATCAAAGGAGGCTCAAAAAAAGCCCTGTCCGATGCGGACAAGGCATAACAAAACAAACCTGTTCGGATATTGTCAGAACCTTGTCGGCATCACGGTACCGACTTAAAAGCACTTTACTGTGTGCTATGATACTACTTTTTACAGCGGCTATAGTTACAAAATCGAAAAATAACAAAAAAATGACAAAAACCGTGATTGTGCCGAAAAAGCCCTGTATACAGGCGGTTTCGGCTGTGAACAACTTGACAAGGCGGGCTGAATTATGTAATATAATATGGAATGTGATAGAGTCAAAAGAGGCGGTCACGAGCATCTTTGCAGGGGGAGTTCCTTTCCCGCAGAGAGCCGGGGAAAAGCGCCTCAACATGACGAATTGGAGGAACACATATGAAGAACACCGAAAAGACAATGGAAAAAATCGTCGCTCTGTGCAAGGGCAGGGGCTTTGTATATCCCGGATCAGAGATCTACGGCGGACTCGCCAACACCTGGGATTACGGCCCTCTCGGCGCTGAGCTGAAGAATAATATCAAGAAGGCATGGCTGAAAAAGTTTGTGCAGGAGAACAAGTACAACGTCGGGCTGGACTCGGCGATCCTGATGAACCCGCAGACATGGATCGCGTCGGGTCATCTGGGCGGCTTCTCCGATCCGCTGATGGACTGCAAGGAATGCAAGACCCGTCACCGCGCCGACAACCTGATCGAGGATTTTGACGGCACCAACGTCGCGGGATGGTCCAATGAGCAGATGATGGATTACATCCGCGAGAAAGAGATCGTCTGCCCCAACTGCGGCAAAAGCAACTTTACCGATATCCGTCAGTTCAACCTGATGTTCAAGACCTTC
Organism: uncultured Ruminococcus sp.; assembly: GCA_902779225.1. Lineage (GTDB taxonomy): Bacteria > Bacillota > Clostridia > Oscillospirales > Acutalibacteraceae > Ruminococcoides. The sequence continues at coordinate 2,745 of CACZAW010000048.1, forward strand.
CAGGGCGTTACCGAGGACACGAAAGCGGAGCTGTATCTGCGTCCCGAGACCGCACAGGGTATCTTTGTCAACTTTGCGAATATCCAGCGCACCACCAGAAAGAAGGTTCCCTTCGGCGTGGCGCAGGTCGGTAAATCCTTCCGCAACGAGATCACCCCGGGTAACTTTATCTTCCGCGTGCGCGAGTTCGAGCAGATGGAGCTGGAGTTCTTCTGCAAGCCCGATACCGACCTCGAATGGTTTGACTACTGGCGCTCCTACTGCCGCAACTTCCTCTACAGCCTCGGCATCAAGGAGGAAAACCTGAGACTGCGCGACCACAGTAAGGAGGAGCTGAGCTTCTACTCCAAGGCGACCACCGACTTTGAGTACCTCTTCCCCTTTGGCTGGGGCGAGCTGTGGGGTATTGCCGACAGAACCGACTATGACCTGACACAGCATCAGAACACCTCCGGTAAGGATCTGAGCTACTTTGATCCGACCGACAACAGCCGCTACATCCCCTATGTCATCGAGCCGTCGCTCGGCGTGGAGCGTTTGTTCCTGACCGTGATGACCGAGGCGTATGACGAGGAGGTCGTGGATGAAAGCAAAAACGATACCCGCGTGGTGCTCAGACTGCATCCGTTCCTGGCGCCGTTCAAGGCGGCGGTGCTGCCTCTGAGCAAGAAGCTCGGCGAGCAGGCGGGCGCGCTGGCAGACGAGCTGTGCAAGGCGTTCCCGGTCGACTACGACGACGCCGGCTCTATCGGCAAGCGTTATCGCCGTCAGGATGAGATCGGCACGCCGTTCTGCATCACCTACGACTTTGACAGCCTCGAGGACAACTGCGTGACCGTGCGCGACCGCGATACCATGCAGCAGGAGAGAGTCGCGATCGCCGACCTCGAAGCCTATATCGCAGAGAGGATCAAGTTCTGAGAACAGCGCCTCTTTGTGAGATTGGCAATTACAGCAGAAAAAACAGTAAACCCGACAGGTTAACGCCTGTCGGGTCTTTTTATAACAGTGATTCATATTCTTCAAATCCATACGCTACCGCGTCGGCAGAGTGGGCGTCAGAGGACAGGATCAGCTCTCCCCCGTGCGATTTGATATAGGCGATGATCTCGGCGCTCGGATAAGGCGCGGTGCGGTAGCCGCGGGAGATCGCGCCCGTGTTGATCTCGAACGGCACGCCGCTTTTGAGTAATGCATCGGCGGCGGCTTTCCATGCCGCGACATAGCGCGGATGGGTCGTGTCGATCAGGTCGGTGCGCTCGGTGAACTTGGAGATCAGATCGAAATGCCCGATGATATCGCAGGCGGTCTTATTGACGACGTCTGCGACCGTGCAAAAATACGCTTCACACAGGGCGTAGATATCGCCGGCGAAGTATCTGTCCGCCGCCTCGGTGAGGATCTCGGGCGTTTCGTCGACGGGGATATAGTCCTCGCCGCATTTGAGATAATGCACGGAGCCGATGACATAGTCGTAGTCGTCGGTCGGGTGATCGCTGTAATAATCCTGCTCGACGCCGCAGAGGACATGGATCCTGTCATAATACGCGGCGCGCAGATAGCGCAGTTCGGCAAGATAGCGCGGGATCGCCTCCTTCTGCATACAGTAGGAGGTATCGAAAAAGGTGTAGCTGTGGGCGCTGATCCCGATCGTATCCAGCCCCTTGTCGATCGCGGCTTTTACCATTTCTTCGGGCGTGTTGGCGCCGTCGCAGTAGGTGGTGTGGCAGTGTAGATCCTTAGTTATCACCGGTCATCTTCTCCTGCTTGACTTTTTTGTCGATCACATGGCGCGAGGCGAGCTCTTTGTGGATATCTTCGAGGGTGATGCCCTGCTCGATCATCAGCACCATGGTGTGGTAGCAGAGGTCGGCGATCTCGTAGATCGTCTCGGGCTTATCCTCCGCCTTGGCGGCGATGATGACCTCGGTGCATTCCTCGCCGATCTTCTTGAGGATCTTGTCGACGCCCTTTTCAAAGAGATAGGTCGTGTAGGAGCCCTCCTGCGGATTCGTTTTGCGTCCCTTGATCAACTCCATGAGTCCCTCATAGCTGAATTCGGAGCGGTCGTCGCTCTCCCAGACGGGATTCTCGAAGCATGAAGTCGTGCCGAGGTGGCACGCGGGGCCGTCGGGCTCGACCGTCACGACCAGCGCGTCCTTATCGCAGTCGGCGGTGATGCTGACGATGTGCTGGTAGTTGCCGGAGGTCTCGCCCTTGAGCCACAGCTCCTGACGGGAGCGGCTCCAGAAGCAGGTCAGACCCTTCTCCATGGATATTTTCAGGCTTTCCTTGTTCATATACGCGAGGGTGAGGACGCGCTTGGATACGCTGTCCACCACGATCGCGGGAATCAGCCCTTTTTCGTCAAATTTGAGTTCTTCTATATTCAGCATGGTTGTTCTCCTTTACAATCTGGTAGGGATATCGTTCTTCGCCATGGCGGCCTTGAGGTCGGCGATCTTTACCTCGCCGAAGTGGAAGATCGAAGCGGCAAGACCTGCGTCGACCTTAGGCAGGGTCTTGAACAGGGTGATGAAATCTTCGATCCTGCCGGCGCCGCCGGAGGCGATCACGGGGACGCTGACGACCTGGCAGACCGCGTCGAGCATCTCGAGGTCGAAGCCGCCCTTGACGCCGTCGGTGTCGATGGAATTGAGCACGACCTCGCCCGCGCCGTTTTCGACGCAGCGCTTGATCCAGCTGATGGCTTCCATGCCGGTATTCTCTCTGCCGCCCTTGGCAAAGACGCGAAAGACGCCGTCGACGCGCTTGACGTCGGCGGAGATGACTACGCACTGGTCGCCGTAGAGCTTGGCGGCCTCGTAGACCAGATCGGGGTTGCGGATCGCGCCGGAATTGACGCTGACCTTATCCGCACCGCACTTCAATACGCGGTCAAAGTCCGCGACGGTGTTGATGCCGCCGCCGACGGTCAGGGGTATGAACACGCTTTTGGCGGTCTGAGTCAGAATATCGGTGAAGAGGGCGCGTCCCTCGGCGGACGCGGTGATATCGTAGAATACCAGCTCGTCTGCGCCGCAGGAGCTGTAGTATTTTGCCAGCTCTACGGGGGAGGCGACGTCGGAAAGCCCCTCGAAGTTGACGCCCTTGACGACGCGGCCGTTCTTGACGTCGAGGCAGGGGATGATACGCTTGGTGATCATTTTACCGCATTCACCGCCTCTCGAAGGTCGATCGCGCCGGTATAGTAGGCTTTGCCGATGATCGCGCCGTACAGATCCATCTTGTTCAAAGCGAGGATATCCTGCATCGAGGACACGCCGCCGGATGCGGTGATATTCACCTGATAACGGCGGTTCATCGTCCGATACAGATCAAGATTGGCGCCGCGCATCGCGCCGTCGCGCGAGATATCGGTGCAGATGATCGTTTTGACGCCGAGGTTCTGCATTTTTTCAAAAAACTCGTCGGCGGTGACAGTCGAGCGCTCGAGCCAGCCCTTGACGGCGATGAAGCCGTCGCGGATATCGGCGCCCACGGCGATGCGCTCGCCGTATTTTTCGACGGCTTTTTTCAAAAACGCGTCGTCTTCTATCGCGGCGGTGCCGAGGATCACGCGGTCGATACCGGCGTCGAGGTATTTTTCGACGACCTCCATACTGCGGATGCCGCCGCCGATCTCACAAAACAGGTTCGCCTGTTTTTTTATCTCCAATACCGTGTCAAGGTTTGGCGTGGTGCCGTCCTTCGCACCCTCGAGGTCGACGATATGGATCGCCGACGCGCCGCAGGACTTGAAGTCGAGCGCGATCTCGGCAGGATTATCGGAATAGACGGTCATCTGATCATAATCGCCCTTGAAAAGGCGGACGGCTTTGCCGTCGAACAAATCAATTGCCGGAAACAGAATCATAATGGTTCTCCTTACAATTAGGAAATGAGGGTGAGAAATTAGGAATGAGGAATTAGGAATTAGGAATTGGGGTGTTTTGATATTGACTCGACTGAGAGTAGTGGCAAAGGTGCATCTATCCACCTCATCCACCGCAAGCGGTCCCCCTTCCCCTCAAGGGGAAGGCATTATATCTCACAAAAAGCTCTCAGGATATTCAGCCCCACGTCGCCGGATTTTTCGGGGTGGAACTGGCAGCCGTAGACGTTGCCGCTCTCAACCGAGGCGGTCAGCTCAGCGCTGTACTCGGCGGTCGCGGTGACGCTGTCGGCACAGTCGGCGGCGTAGTAGGAATGGACGAAGTAGACGCAGTCGCCCTCTTTGATATATTTGAACAGCTTGCTGTCTTTTTTGAAAAGCAGGGCGTTCCAGCCGATGTGGGGTATCTTCAGATCGGGATCGATGACCTCAGATATCGGTCGGATCTCGCCGCGGATCAGTCCGAGCCCCTCGTGCTCGCCGTACTCGCAGCTTTTGTCAAAAAGGAGCTGCATCCCGAGGCAAATGCCCATAACGGGCTTGCCTGAGGCGGCTTCGCTTTTGACGACCTCTGCCATACCGGACTCGCGCAGCTTTTTTGCGGCGTCGCCGAACGCGCCGACACCGGGGAGGATCAGTCGGTCGGCGGCACGGATGACCTCGGGGTCAGAGGTGACGACCGCCTCCTGTCCGATCGCGGCAAAGGAGCTGGTCAGCGAAAACAGGTTGCCGACGCCGTAGTCGATCAAGGCGATCATCACAGCACCCCCTTGGTGGACGGGATCTCGTCGGAGAAGGCAGGGTCGATCGCGACCGCCTGTTTCATGCTTCTGCCGAAGGATTTGAACGCGCCCTCGATGATATGATGGCTGTTTTTGCCCTCGAGCTGCTTGACATGGAGGGTGAGGTTCGCGTTGCGGACAAAGCCGAGAAAGAATTCTTCCGTCAGCTCGGTATCGAAGGTTCCGACCTTTTGGGTCGGGATGTGCAGATCGTAATTCAAATAAGCTCTGCCGGAAAGGTCGACGGCGGTGAGGATGAGGGTCTCGTCCATCGGCAGGACAAAGCTGCCGTAACGGATCACGCCGCGCTTGTCGCCGAGCGCCTCGGCGAACGCCTGTCCTAAAGCGATGCCGATATCCTCGACGGAATGATGGTCGTCGACGTAGGTGTCGCCGTCGCAGACAAGGTTCAGATCAAAGCGACCGTGACGGGCGAACAGGGTGAGCATATGGTCGAGGAAGCCGACGCCGGAGTTGATCTCGCTCTTGCCGGAGCCGTCGAGGTTCAACGTCAGGCGGATGTCGGTCTCGTTGGTTTTTCGGTTGATTGCAGCTGTTCTCATAGGCAGCCTCCAAGGATTTCTTTGATATTGCGCAGCAGGATATCGAGCTGGTCACGCGTGCCGACGGTGATGCGGTTGAAGTCGCGGATGCGGTCAAGGGTGAAGTGGCGGATCAGCACGCCGCGCTCCTTTAACGCAAGATACAGCCTTTCGCCGTCGAGGTCGGGGTGCTTGGCAAAGACAAAATTCGTCGAAGAATCGGTGGTGATGAAGCCGCATTTTTTCAGCTCGGACGTCAGATAAGCGCGGTTCCTAATGATCTCGGCACGATTCTGACGGAAATACGCGTCGTCCTCCAACGCGCCCAGTCCCGCCGCCTGTGTCAGGGTATTGACGTTGTAGGGGTTGGTGGAAAACTTCACGGTGTTAAGATCACGGATCAGCGACTCATCGCCGATCGCCATGCCCAGCCGCGCGCCCGCGAGAGAGCGGGACTTGGAAAAGGTTTGGGTGACAAGCAGGTTCGGATATTTGTCGATCAGCGATACCGCGCTCTCGGCGCCGAAATCGACATATGCTTCGTCGATGACGACGACGCTGTCGGGATTCGATCCGACGATGCGCTCGACGTCGGACAGCGGCAGGGCGATACCGGTCGGGGCGTTGGGGTTGGCGAGAAAAACGGTCTTCCCTACGCCGCAGTAAGCGTCGACATCGACGGTAAAATCATCGTTCAGCGGCAGTTCCTCATACGGGACGCCGTTGAGGTCGGCGAAAACGGGATAGAAGCCGTAGGTGATATCGGGGAAAACGGCGGGGTGAGAAGCGTCGCAGAACGCCATGAAAGCAAAGTTCAGCGCCTCGTCGGAGCCGTTGGTGAACAGGATGTTCTCCGCTGAGATACCGTACATTTCGGCGAGTCTCGCCGTCAAAGCGATACAGCCGATATCGCAGTATAATTGCAGGTTTTCAGCCGCCTTTGACGCGTACTCCCGCGCCTTGGGAGAGGGCTGATAGGGGCTCTCGTTGGTATTGAGCTTGACAAATTGGCGGTCACGCGGCTGTTCGCCGGGGGTGTAGGGCGTTAATTTGTCATATTTATCGGAGAAAAAGCGGCTCATCACTCTTCCTCCAAACGGATCACCGCGGATTTTGCGTGCCCGGTCAAGCCTTCCTTGGTCGCGAATTTTGCGACGTCGTAGGCGACCGACTTCAGCGCGTCGGCGGTAAAATAGGTATACTGGGTCTTTTTGATGAAGTCGTCGACGGACAGGGGGCTGGAAAACTTAGCCGTGCCGGAGGTCGGCAGGGTGTGGTTCGGCCCTGCGAGGTAATCGCCGAGGGCTTCGGGGCAGTTGCGTCCCATGAAGATCGAGCCGGCGTGACGGATCTTGTCGAGGTAGTCAAAGGGATTGTCGACGCACAGCTCCAAATGCTCGGGCGCGATCTCGTTGGCGATATCAATGACGACGTCGAGGGTATCGGCGACGATGATCTTGCCGTTATTGTCGACGGATGCGCGGGCGATCTCGGCGCGGTCGAGCAGAGGGATCTGACGCTCCAGCTCGTCGCTGACCGCCTGTGCCAAAGCTGCGCTGTCGGTGACCAGCACCGCGGAGGCGTTTTTATCATGCTCCGCCTGCGACAGAAGATCGGCGGCGGCATACTTGGGATTGGTCTTGCCGTCGGCGACGATCAGGATCTCGGAGGGTCCGGCGATCATGTCGATGGA
>CACZAW010000048.1:9717-18417 GCA_902779225.1 uncultured Ruminococcus sp.
ATGCTCTCGGTGCCGTAGGCGAGGGCGGCGATCGCCTGTGCGCCGCCGACCTTATAGATCTTATCCACGCCCGCGACGTACGCCGCCGCGAGGATAGCGGGATTGACCTTGCCGTCTGCCGAGGGCGGGGTGACCATAACGACCTCTTTAACACCCGCGATCTTAGCGGGGATCGCGTCCATCAGGACGGTGGAGGGATAAGCCGCCGTGCCGCCGGGGACGTAGAGTCCGGCACGGTCGACGGGGATGATCTTCTGCCCCATCACGACGCCGTCGGTATCGTTGAGGATAAAGCTCTGGCGGCGCTGCGCCTCGTGGAAGCGGCGGATATTGGCAGCCGCCTTTTTGAGGATCGTGATGAATTCGGGTTCGACGGCGGCTACTGCCTCGTCGATCTCCTCCGGAGTGACCTGCATCGAGGTAAGCTCGGCTATATCAAAGCGGGCGGTGTATTCGTAAAGGGCTTTGTCGCCGTTTTTGCGGACGTTCGCGATGATATCGGCGACGATATCCTCAACCGAGGAGGTCGGCTCGAACCGCGCGAAGATCTCTGCGTTATTGACTTCATTATATTTTAAAATCTTAATCATTCTTTAACTCCCATACCAGTCGGTCGATCCGCTCGCGCTTGAACTTGTAGCTGGACTTGTTGGCTACCAGACGCGCGGAGATCGGGACGATGTTCTCTTTGACTTCGAGGTTGTTTTCCTTCAGGGTCGCGCCGGTCTCGACGATATCGACGATGACGTCGGTCAAGCCGAGGATCGGGGCGATCTCGATCGAGCCGTTGAGGTGGACGATATCGATATCTCTGCCCTTTGAGGCGTAATGACCGGCGGCGATGCGCGAAAACTTGGTGGCGACGCGCAGGGTGCGGCTGTTGTCGTCGACAAAATCCTTCGGAGCGGCGACAGCCATGCGGCATTTGCCGATATCGAGATCGAGCAGCTCGTAGACGTCGGGCTCGTATTCGAGGAGGATATCCTTGCCCGCAACGCCAATATCCGCAGCGCCGCGCTCGACATAGATCGCGACGTCGGAGGGCTTGACCCAGAAATAGCGCACGCCGGCTTTCGGGTTCTCAAAAATCAGCTTGCGGTTCTCTTCACGGATGGAGGGGCAGTCGAAGCCCGCCGCCTCAAACATGGCATAGACCTTTTCGCCGAGGCGCCCCTTCGGAAGCGCGATATTGAGCATGGTATCCTGCGACGCGCCGACGGAATCGGTATCGAGGCGTTCGATCGCATCGAGGTAGACGGCAAAGCCGACCGCCTTTGACTTGCGCTTCATGCGGCGCATCAGTTTATCGTAGCGTCCGCCGGAAAGCACGCTGTCCGGGACGCCGCTGATAAAGCCCTTGAAGATCACGCCGTTGTAGTAGCCGCGGTCGCCGACGACGGAGAAGTCGATTTGGAGCGCGCCCTTCAGAGGGCTGCCGTCAAACGCGGCGACGGCGTCGCACAGCTCATGATATGCCGCCTGACAGTCAAGCGATTCGCACAAAGGCATGAGCTTGGGCAGAACCTTTTCGGGACTGCCGCAAAGGGTCAGCAGCGTGGTCAGCGGTTGGGCGACTGCAGGATCGATCGCGTTCTCTTCACATAAAGCAAAAATGCCGTGCAGATTCTTTTCTCCGACGCATTTGAAAAGCGCTTCCTGCAAAGAACGGCTGTCGGTAACGGCGTCCAGCGCGGCGTTGAGGATATCCAGATCGGAGATATCCAGCACAAAGCTGTCGGAAAGAAGGCTCAGGCTCTCGGCGGCAAGATACAGACACTCGCCGATCTGGGGAGCGTCGATATCGCCGATGCACTCGACGCCTGCCTGCATGATCTCTTTGAACGCCTTGGTGCCCTTATCGGTACGGTAGACATTCTCGTTATAATACAGCTTGACGGTCTCGCCGTCGGAATGGTTCTTGATGATCGACAGGGTGACGTCGGGCTTGAGCGCCTTCAGCTTGCCGCCGTCGGTAAAGGTGATGACCTGATCGGAGATCAGAAAATCCTTGTTGCGGCTGTAGAGGTCGTAGTCCTCGAACTTGCTCATGCGGTAGGGCAGGTAGCCGTAACGGCTGTACAGCGCGCGCAGGGCAAAGGTTTGGCGCTCGGTGACGCTCAGAACGGAGTCGTTGATGTTCATTCCTTTTCCTCCTTCATGCGGTCGATCACCGCGCGGTAGCCGCCCGCGCCGTAGTTCAGACAACGGCTGACCCGGCTGATGGTCGCGGTGGACACGCCGATGCGGTCGGAGATCTTTTGGTAGCTGATGCCCTCGTCGATCAGAAAGGCGGTATCGAGCCGCTGTGCCATATCGGTGATCTCTTTGATGGTGCAGATATCGTCAAAGAAGGCATAGCATTCTTCTCGGTCTTTTAAGGTAAGGATCGCGTCGAACAGCCTGTCGACGGAATCGGATCTGAAATTTCTCACGGTTTCCTCCATGTAAACGAACTTCCCCTAGGGAGTTTGATGCTCTGTTATGATATCACTTTATCATAGTAAAGTCAAGCGTTGGAAGATGTTTTCATCATTTCGACGGAACGGTTTTGTCAAATGTACGCGTTTTTATGTTACATAACGAAGGGAGGGCGTTCCCTCCCTTTGCTGAAATCCGGTTGCTAAGCGTCTTTATTCTTCATCAATACAGACTTCGCCCTCGAATACGGCGGCGGCAGGGCCGGTCATCATGACGGTCGCGTCGGTATAGCGGATCACAAGATCGCCGCCGCGCAGATGCACGGTGATATCCTCGCCCTTGCGGCAATAACCGTTGAGGCACGCCGCGACGACGGTCGCGCATGCACCGGTGCCGCACGCCCATGTCTCGCCTGAGCCGCGCTCCCATACGCGCATTTGGAGGGTATGGTCGTCGATCACCCGGACAAACTCGGTGTTGACGCGGTCGGGAAAGGCGGGATGGCGCTCGAAATAAGGGCCGATCAAATCGAGCGGAAGGCTGTCGACGTCGTCGACAAAGGTCACACAATGGGGATTGCCCATACTGACGGAGGTGACCCGATAGGAGCTGCCGTTGACCTCAAGCGGCTGATCGACGACGGTATCGCCGGGATAATCCATCGGGATATCAATGGGAGCCAAAATCGGCGCGCCCATATCGACCTTGGCGGCGACCGCCTTGCCGTCGCGCACGGTCAGCTCGATGGTCTTGACGCCGCTGAGGGTATCGATGGCGACGGTGGTTTGATCGGGTGGAACGATGCCGTAGTCGTAGACGAACTTTGCGACACAGCGGATGCCGTTGCCGCACATCTTTGCTTCGGAGCCGTCTTCATTGAAGATGCGCATCTTTGCATCGGCGATATCGCTCGGGCAAACGAGGATGATCCCGTCGCCTCCGATACCGAAGCGGCGGTCGGAGAGTTTTATGGACAGGGCGCTCGGATCGGGGATCGTCTGATCGAACGCGTTGAAATAGATATAATCGTTGCCGATGCCGTGCATCTTGGTAAATCTCAGTTTCATGGCTTCACCTTCACCCGTTTTTATCCAGTTTATTATACCTTGCGGCGATTGTTATGTCAACAAGGACGCATAGGAACAATTTCTTGACAATAAACTGTTATCGTAATATACTTTATCATGAAAAAATCTTGACTTGATGGGGGAATTGGATATGACAAAAGTACCCGAACTGTTTGCGAAAAACGTTTTTAACGATGAGAAAATGCGTCAGCGCATCCCCGAGGACGCATATCTTGCGTTTCGCGCTTCGATCGAAAACGGAACGCCGCTGGATATCAACGCCGCGAATATCGTTGCGGACGCGATGAAGGATTGGGCGACCGAGCAGGGCTGCACGCACTACACCCACTGGTTCCAGCCGATGACCGGTATCACCGCCGAAAAGCACGACAGCTTTCTCACGCCTGCGGGCGACGGCAGGGTGATCATGGAGTTCTCCGGCAAGGAGCTGATCAAGGGCGAGCCGGACGCGTCGTCCTTCCCGAACGGCGGTATCCGCGCGACCTTTGAAGCGCGCGGCTATACCACATGGGATCCTACCTCCTACGCCTTTATCAAGGACAATACCCTGTGCATCCCGACGGCGTTTATGTCGTACACCGGCGATGTGTTGGATAAGAAAACGCCGCTGCTGCGCTCGATGGACCGCATCAACCATGAGGCGGTCAGGATGCTGCATCTGTTCGGCAAGACAGACGTCACGCGCGTCGACGTTACCGTCGGCCCCGAGCAGGAATATTTTCTCATCGACAAGGAGCTGTACGACCGCCGCAAGGATCTGAAATATACCGGCAGGACGCTGTTCGGCTGTCGGTCGCCGAAGGGTCAGCAGCTGGACGATCACTATTTCGGCGCCATCAAAAAGCGCGTCAAGGACTTTATGACGGAGCTGGACGAGGAGCTGTGGAAGCTGGGCATCTACGCCAAAACCGAGCATAACGAGGTCGCGCCCGCACAGCACGAGCTGGCGCCGATCTTTACCAATGTCAATATCGCCGCCGACCACAATCAGCTGACCATGGAGCTGATGAAACGGCTCGCGATGAAGCACGGCATGGTCTGCCTCCTACACGAAAAGCCCTTTAAGGGCGTGAACGGCTCCGGTAAGCACAACAACTGGTCGCTCTCGACCAACACCGGCGAAAACCTCTTTAAGCCCGGCAAGCATCCGGAAGACAATCTGCAGTTCCTGCTGTTTATGACGGCGGTCATCAAGGCGGTCGACGACTATCAGGATCTGCTCAGGCTGTCTGTCGCGACGGCAGGCAACGATCACCGTCTGGGCGGGGATGAGGCGCCGCCCGCGATCATCTCGATGTTCATCGGCGACGATCTGGAAGCGGTCATCGAGGCGATCATCAACCGCGCGGACTATGAAAGTCAGGGCAAGGTGCTGATGGATACCGGCGCGGAGAGCCTTCCGGTCATCCGCAAGGATACCACCGACCGCAACCGTACCTCGCCGTTTGCCTTTACCGGCAACAAGTTTGAGTTCCGCTCGCTGGGCTCGGCGCTGAACATCTCGTGCCCGAACATCATGCTCAACACCATCGTCGCGGACACGCTCGCGGGCTTTGCCGACGAGCTGGAGAAGGAAGATAACTTCAACGCCGCCTGCCGCAGGCTCATCCGCAAAAACCTGATGGAGCATCGCCGCATCATCTTTAACGGTGACGGCTACACCGAGGGTTGGATCGAGGAGGCGAAGCAGCGCGGTCTGCTGAATCTGAAATCGACGCCCGAGGCGCTCGCACACTATGACGACAAAAAGAATATCGATTTGTTTGAACGCAATCATATCTTCAGCCGCCGTGAGGTCGAGGCGCGTCAGGAGATCCTGCTCGAAAACTACATCAAGATCATCAACCTTGAGGCGCTGACGATGCTGGATATGGCGCGCAAGGATATCCTGCCGTCGGTCTCCGCCTTTACCGGTAAGACCTGCGCCACCATCGAAAGAAAACGCGCTGTCTCGCCCGATATCAAGGCAGACGCGGAATTGAAGCTCGTGACCAAGCTGAGCAATCTGCTGAGTGAATTCTCCGATCGGATCGACACGCTGGAGGAGGAGGTCTATGCCGCCGTCGAGCACGCCGACAGCATCCATGATCTGGCGCGATTCACCTGCGACCATATCTTCGTTGCGATGGAGGCGCTCAGAGAGACTGCCGACGCGATGGAGATGTGTACCTCGTCCAAGTTCTGGCCGTATCCGAGCTACGGCGAGTTGCTGTTCAGCGTACAATAACGATTATTTGTCGGTTGAGATTGCCACGTCGTCGTCATGGACTGCGCTTATTGGACGCGGTCAGGCGTGACCGCATCCGTATCGCTCCGTCATAACTCCTCTCCCCAAAAAGCTGGGGCTTTTCGGGGACCCCGGCGGGGCTTCGCAATGACAATTAAAAAAACTCTGCATAAAAGCAACACCGTTCTGCATGGTACAGAACGGTGTTGTTTCATTTATTCAACATCGAGGTATTGTTTGATTTTTCTGTGGCACTGTTCGAAGAGATGACGCTCGTTCTCGTGCTTCAGGCGGCCTTCCTCTACGGTGATCTCGCCGTTGACGATGGTATAATCCACGCTGTCCGATAGCCCGACCGCGGCGAGCATCGTCTTGGGGCTGTATGCCGCGCCGACGATATCCAGACGGCGCTTGTCGATCAGGAACAGGTCGGCGCGCTTGCCGATCTCGATGGAGCCGATATCGTCTCTGCCGAGGGCTTTTGCGCCGCCGAGGGTCGCGATCTTGAGCCAATCGTAGGCGTCGGGGGCATGGTTGCCGTAGACCAGACGGGATAACAGATATGCCTGACGCATTTCGGCGATCATATCGGAACCGTCGTTGGAGGCGGAACCGTCGACGCCGAGCGAGAGCGGTACGCCCAGCTGCAGCATATCGGGAATGCGCGCCGTGCCGGAGGCGAGCTTCATATTAGAGGTAGGACAATGGGAGATCCCCGTACCGGTATCGCGCAGGACGCGCAGCTCTTCGTCGTTGAACCAGACGCCGTGAGCAAACCAGACGTCGTCGCCGACAAAATCCATCGACTGCATATATTCGAGGGGACGCATTTTGAAGGCGGTCTGGGTATAGTACTCCTCCTCCCTGGTCTCGCAGAGATGGGTATGCAGACGCACGCCCAGAGAGCGGGCGAGCTTAGCGGTCTCGCTGTACAGCTCGCGCGACGCGGAAAACGGCGAACAGGGTGCAAGCGCCACCTGACGCATGGAACCGGGGGACGGATCGTGGAACGTTTCCACCGCCGCCATACTGTCGTTCATGATCCTTTCGATCGTCTGAACCACACTGTCGGGCGGCAGACCGCCGTCCTTTTTAGAGAGATCCATCGAGCCGCGCGAGGCACAAAACCGCGCGCCCAGCTCTTCGGCGGCGGCAAACTGGGCTTCGAGCAGACTCAGAGAGCTTTCGCCGGGAAACACATAGTGGTGATCAAAGGCGGTGGTGCAGCCGCTCTTCATCAACAGAGCAAGGGCGCACTTGGTGCTGAGGTATACCGCCTCGGGATCAAGACGCTTCCATACGTCGTACAGCACGGTCAGCCAATCAAACAGGCGCAGCCCCTGTGTGTCGGGGAGATTGCGTGAGAAAAGCTGGTAAAAATGGTGGTGGGTATTGACAAGTCCCGGATAGCATAACAGCTCGGTACAGTTGATGACCTTTTCGGCGCCGACGTCGAGATCCTTGCCGATCGCCTCGATCACGCCGTCCCGGATGAAGATATCCACCTTTTCATAAACATTGTCGTGTCCGTCGCAGGACACTACACAGCGAACGTTGCGCAATAACAGAGCCATGACGAGCTCCTTTCATATGCAAACTCCCCGCGTGAGCAGGGAGTTGTAATCGGTTGAGATTGCCACAGCCCTAAAGGGCTTCGCAATGACAATTGATTGCGGTTGAGATTGCCACATCGTCGTCGCGGGAACCCCGGTTAACGGGCTTCGCAATGACAATTTTACAGGCTATCTGTCCTCGCGGAAATAGGAGAGTCCCAACGCCTCGGGGGGCTGGGTCTCGCGCTTTTTGCGCAGGGAGTTGAAAATCAGAACGACGACCGTGACGATATAAGGGATCATATCGAAGAACGGCTTGGTGCGCAGGTTGATATCGACGATCTCGTAGAGCGAGAGATAGTAGGGAGCGATGCTCAGTGCGCCGAACAGCAGCGCGCCGACGATCGCGAAGTTCGGTTTCCAGACGGTGAAGATAACCAGCGCGATCGCCAGCCATCCGATATTGTCCAGACCGTTGTTTGACCAGACGCCGGAGGCGTTGTTCATGACGTAGAACAAGCCGCCCATACCTGCGATCATACTGCCGATGCAGGTCGCGAGGTACTTATACTTGGTGACGCTGATACCGGCGGCGTCCGCTGTCGCAGGGTTCTCGCCGACCGCGCGCAGGTTCAGACCCGGGCGGGTGCGCTTGAGGAATACAGCCGCGATGATCGCGATGATGACGGCGATATAGGTCAAGAAGCCGTAGCTTAAGAACATTTCGCCGAACCAGCCGAGATCCTCTGCAAAGGGGAAGGTCGCCTTATAGAAATTACTGGTGGTGCTGACGGTAACGGAAGGAACGTCCGCATTGACCAGCTTAATCAGAACGCCGCCGAAGTATTTGCCGAGACCGACGCCGAAGGTGGTCAGCGCAAGACCGGTAACGTTCTGGTTGGCGCGCAGGGTGGTGGTCAGGAAGCAATAGATCAGACCCATGATCAACGAGCCGATAAGGCAGCAGATCAGCGGGATGAAGATCGCCAAAAACCAGTTGGCATCGTTTTTATCGGGGAGAGAATTCTCGTAGAGGAAGGCGCCGATGACGCCGGAGATACCGCCGACGTACATGATGCCGGGGATACCGAGGTTGAGGTTACCGCTCTTCTCGGTGAGGATCTCACCGGTACAACCGAAGAGAAGGGAGATCGCCTGCAGGACTGCTCTATGGAAAAATGCCGCAAACATTTATGCCTCCACCTCCTTCTGCTTACGAGAACGGAACTTGATCTGATAGTTGATAAAGAATTCGCAGCCGATGATAAAGAAGATGATGATCGCGATCAGGATGTCCGCGAAATCGGCGTTGATGATACGCTCGGTCTGCGTTTGCAGTTCATCCGCGCCTCTCTGTAAAAAGACGACGATGAATGCGGTGATGATCATATAGAAGGGGTTGAACTTGGCGAGC
>CACZAW010000049.1 GCA_902779225.1 uncultured Ruminococcus sp.
CCGGGAAGTGGCGGCGGTAGGCGAGCGCGCTGTCAAGCCCCCAGAAGACCTTGACGATACGGAGCGTCGCCTGCGTGACCGGCTCGGAAATATCGCCGCCCTGCGGGGAGACCGCGCCGATCGCGGAGAGCGAGCCGACGCGGCGGTCGCTGCCGATGCACTCGACCTGCCCCGCGCGCTCGTAGAACTGAGCGAGACGGGAGGTCAGATACGCCGGGTAGCCTTCGTCGCCGGGCATTTCCTCAAGTCGGCCGGACATCTCGCGCAGCGCCTCCGCCCAGCGGGAGGTGGAGTCGGCGATGACGGCGACGTTGTAGCCCATATCGCGGTAGTATTCGGCGATCGTGATGCCGGTGTAGATCGACGCTTCGCGCGCCGCGACGGGCATATCGGACGTGTTCGCGATAAGCACCGTGCGTTTCATCAGGCTCTCGCCCGTGCGCGGGTCGGAGATCTCCGGGAATTCGTTGAGAACGTCGGTCATCTCGTTGCCGCGCTCGCCGCAGCCGATGTAGACGACGATGTCAGCCTCAGCCCACTTGGCGAGCTGGTGCTGTACGACGGTCTTGCCGGAGCCGAAGGGTCCGGGTACCGAAGCGACGCCGCCCTTGGCGATCGGGAACAGCGTATCGATAACGCGCTGACCGGTGATCAGCGGCATATCGGGAGATAATTTCTTTTTATAGGGTCTGCCGATACGGACAGGCCACTTCTGCATGAGGCTCAGCTCATGGGTATTGCCCTTTTCATCCTCGACGGTCGCGACGGTATCGGTGACGGTATACTCGCCGGAGCGGATATCCCTGATGACGCCGCTGACGCCTGCGGGTACCATGATCTTGTGCAGGACGATCTCGGTCTCCTGAACGGTGCCGATGGTATCGCCGCCCTCGACCTTATCGCCGACCTTGGCGGTCGCCTTGAACTGCCATACCTTATCGCGCTTTAAGGCGGGTACCGAAACGCCGCGGTTGAGGTTATTGCCGCTGACCTTCATGATATCGTCGAGAGGACGCTGGATACCGTCGTAGATGCTCTCGATCAGACCGGGTCCCAGCTCAACGGAGAGCTGCGTACCGGTGGATACCACAGGCTCGCCGGGTCCGAGTCCTGAGGTTTCCTCATAGACCTGGATCGACGCCGCGTCGCCGTGCATTTCGATGACCTCGCCGACAAGGTTCATATTGGAAACGTGCACAACGTCATACATATTGCATTCGCGCATACCGTCCGCGATGACCAGCGGTCCGGCTACTTTTCTAATGACTCCAGTACTCATAATTAAATCAAATCCTTTGTAATAGTTAGGAATTAGGAATGAGGAATTAGGAATTAGGAATTAGGAATTATTGAAATCGGGTGCGGGCAGCGCCCGCCATTCACCGTTATCCATTATCCATTATCCGTTATCCATCACCCTTTCACTATTCACCAAAAATATCACTGCCGACAGCCTTCTCCACCGATTTACGTACAGCGGAGATGCCCTCTCCCGTATTGCCGGACACGCCGGGGATCAGGATGATCGCGGGCGCAGGCTGATCCTTATATTTTTCTATCTCTTTTTCGAGCATCGCGGCAGCAGCCTCGGTAATATAGATGATGCTGTAGCTCTGGCTCTGACACAGCTTTTTAAACAAAGCGGTGTTGTCCTCGCTGTAACTGACAAAATAGGTGTCGAGTCCCAGCGCCGCAAAGCCGTAGATGCTCTCTTTGTCTCCGAAAACGGCTATCTTAGACATACATTGCCCTCAATCTTTCTTTGATTACGTCGTCGGGGAGATGGCTGGTCTTAGCGGACAGGATCATCCGCACCGCCTTGATCTCATTCTCGCGGGCGATCAGATACGCGACCACCGGGCCGATGGTGAACGGCTCCCATTTCTGGGGCTTCATCGCCTCGGTCACACTGTCGTCGCACCACTTCTCAAACGCGGACATCGACGTATTGATCGCAGGGATCGCATCGCTGTACGGCGTCGTCTCGAGGTACTTCAAAATATCCTCAAAGCTCATGGACGCCGCCTGAGCGAGCCGCTCAACATCAAGGGTATCACAGGGCGCCATCGAGCGCAGGATGAAATCCATACGCTTTTTGGTATGCGCCGAGCGCACCGCGATCTTGATATCCGCCGCCGCGACAAATCTCTCGCAGTACAGGCGGATGATCTCCTCGCTGTTCTGTTTGCCGAGCCGACCGACATATTCCATGCACGCGCGGTCGATGATGATATCGCACAGCTGACCGTCAGAGGTCTGCAGCAGCACGCTCATCGCCTCTTGCGCCGGCTCGATCAGGAATTCGGGCAGGCTGTTGTACTCGCGCTTGGAGACCGCGTCATAGACAAGCTCCGGCTCGACGGTCGCGGTTCTGATGAACATATCGTCGGGCTTTAGGTCGCGCGTGATCGCCTTGATGGACACCTTGAGGTTGTGGAAATCATTCGGGACAAGCAGAAAATCAAAGCTCGATCTGTCGGGCACGATCTCGTCGATGAACTCCCAGACCTTTTCGCTTTCATGCTTTAACAGGCCGTCGACGTCACCGTCGGCAACGCCGTCGCCCCAGCCCTTGTCGCGGAGCAGTCTGATCACGGAATCCGCATCTTTTGCCGAAAGGAGAGCGTTCAGGTCAGCGTCGCCGAGCAGCTTGTTCTCACGATACCGGATGCGTGCGACAGCATAAGTAAAATCCTGCTGCATAGTAACTCCTTTCTCAGAAGAGGAGCTTGCCTGCTCTGTCGGACAGTTCGTCCGATTCGCTCATAAAGATCGCGTCAAAGGAGCAGTTCTCCTCAATGCCGCCGTAGCTGAGGATGAATCCCGCGTCGATCGCGGCGGCTGTATCGGAAAGCGTCAGCTTTCCTGCGGAGACGGCGTTTGCCTGCTCCGCAAAGCCCTTGGGCAGGCGGTCAAGATCCTTCTGTCCGAAGGAGATCACGCCGTCTGCGGGCTGTGAATTCTTTTCAATCATTTTGAGTATCAGTGCAAAATACTCGTCGTCGGGCAGGCTCTTGGCAGTAGCCAGTCCGGCGTTCAGCATATCGGAAATGATGCTTTGCTTGGTATACAGGGCGACCTTGCGCTCCTCCAGCTCTGCCGAGGATTCGCCGCGCTTTTCGATATCGGCGACCCGTGCCGCGGTTCTCGCCTTGCCGTCGGCGGTGATCTTATCCGCCTTCAGGCGTGCGTCCTTCAGGATGCCGTCCGACTTTGCGCGCGCCGTGCCGAGGATCTCTTCGCATACCGCTTTTGTATCATCTTCGATCTGCCGAATCATTATATCGATTCCGGCCATAGCTGTTCTCCTGCTTATGCGCTCATGCCGGCGATACCGAAGATCGCGAGGATGGAGATCAGCAGCGCGAGGATCGCGTAGGTCTCGACCATTGCGGGCAGGATGATAGCCTTACCCATCTGATCGGGCTTCTTCGCAACGGTGCTGATACCGGCAACCGCGCACTTGGACTGATAGATCGCAGACCACAGACCGGCAAATGCGATCGGAAGCGCCGATGCAAAGTACAGCATACCCTCGAGGACGGAGATGTCCTTGGGCTCGCCGATCAGACCGACGTTGGAGAGGATCAAAAAGCCGACCAGCAGGCCGTAGATACCCTGAGTCGCGGGAAGAAGCTGGAAGATCAGCACCTTACCGAAGAGAGAGGGCTCCTCTGCGAGTACGCCCGCAGCAGCTACGCCGGCTCTGCCGACGCCGATTGCGGAACCGATGCCCGCCATAAGGGTTGCGAGTGCCGCGCCGAGCAGCGCGAAGAATAAACCGGAATTGCTCCAAAATTCAGCCATGTCAATTTTCCTCCTTGACAGTATAATGTTTTGTATTGATTTTAAATGGTTTGAATTCTCTGCCGCCGCCCGTATAGAACTTGCCGAAGAATTCAACAAATTGTAACCTGTTGGTATGCACATACGCGCCGAGCGCGTTGATGCCGATATTCAGTCCGTGACCGATAACGAAGATCAGGATGAACAGGATCACGCCGATCACGCCGTCGCCCATCATCGAGCCGATCTGATTGAATACCTGTGCGATAACGCCGGTCGCCAGACCCAGCGCCAGCAGACGGCTGTAGGACAGGATATCGCTCAGATAGCCGGTCACGCCGTACAGTCCGTAGACGCCCTTTAAGAAGCGTTTGACAGGATGTCTGCTCTCTCTTCCCGCAAAGAAGAGGATGATCACCGCGCCGATGGCAGCCATGACGCCGCCGACCGTCAGGAATACCGGAGGCAGTACAAAGCCCGCGATATTGCCCATCATATCCATGGACAGCAGCATGAGGATCAGTCCGCCGATCAGCAGATACCAGCTGATCACATCGTACAGCACGGCGAGGTAATCCTTGTGCTTGATGCTGTTATACGCCATAATGCCGAGTCCCGTAAACAGGTGGATAATACCCAGCAGGAACGAGAACATCAGCATCTGCATCGGATCGTTGACCGGATTGAACCAGATCGGCGTCACCAGTCCGGGGATCGGAGGCGCAGGCGTATGGAAGAAGGTGTTGGAGATGACCGATACCGCGTCGCCGAAGAACGACCCGAACAGCAGTCCCCATATTGTGGTGGACACGCCGCACCAGAAGAACATCTTGACCGCGCGTTTCAGCCCCGGCTCCATGCCCTTGAACTTCAATAGGCAGATGCCGCACGCGAGCGCCATCACGATGCCGTAACCGGCGTCGGAGAACATCATACCGAAAAAGATGTAGTAGAAGATCGCCATGATCGAGGTCGGATCCGCTTCGTGACGATCGGGATAGCTGTAAGAAGCCAGCACCGATTCCGTCGGCTCGGCAAACTTATTGTTTTTCAGCACGACCGGCGTATCCGCAGTGTCGATATCCTCCAGCTCGACCTCGGCGTCGTAATGCGTCTCGAGGTATTCCTTCAATGAGGCGGCGTCCCTTTCGGGAATATAGCCGCACATGACAAAGGTATTGCGCGAGGTGGAGATATCATCGAACGCCTTGTAGCGCTCGGTCTTCATCACGAAGTAATCCTCGAGGAACTCCAGCTGCGCATAGTACTTTTCGCACGCCTTGATGTTGTTTTCCGCTTCCAGGATCCTGCCGTCACGGTTATTGATGTGGCGGTTGATCTCCTTTTCACGCGCCGCAGGAACGACGGGCGATACATAGGACGGATACTCAAAGCCGATGCGTCTGAGCGCGTCGGACACCGCCTCGGCGTCCTGCTTCATCGCCAGGATAAAGACGCAGGTCTGGTTCTCGTCGCTGTAGATCACCTCGACGTCGATCCCCTCGATCTCGGGGATCAGCTCCGCGAGCCCGGTGACGATATCCTCAGAGGTCTTTTTCTCGGAAAACTTCCCGATAAACGCGGCGGTCGTCGCCGTTCCGGAAAAGTTCATTGGTACATCCAGACTCAGCCAAGGCTTGACGGCTTCCAGCTGTGCCTGATACTTGATCTTTTCCGCCTTATTCGTTTCGATATTCTTTTGATATGCGATGATATCGTAAGCAATACGAAGGGTATCCTGCGTTTTGTCAGCCATCTTGTCGTAATCGTCGGCAGTCAGCTGCTTGCGCCCCTTGAACGAGGACAAAAGCCCTTTCTTCTGCGGAGCATAACGCGAGAGGATCTCCAGCGCTTCGCCCGCAGTCGCCGCAGAGCGGTTGTACTGCGCCTGTAACGGAGAGGTGTCCTCTTTGAAAAAGACGCTGTCCTCCAGTTCGAGGTTCTCGATCTCGACGACGCCGCGCCGCTGGAGCGTTTCCAGGACATCCCTGCAGTGCTTGATCAGCGCATAGATGTAAATGCGCTGCATTTTGAGGATTGCCATAAATGTCCTCCCTCTTTATTTCACTAAGGTTTCCTGTATCAGCTTGTTGATAACATTCTGTCTGAGCTTCATGGTCTTATCCCTGAGGGCGTCGGCGTCCTCCTGCGCTTTGAGCCTGCGCTCGAGGATCTTTTTCTCGGCGCTCGCCTGAGCGGCGCTTGCCTGCGCCTTTTCCTCCGCGTCAGCCTGCATCTGCGCCTCTTTGACGATCGCGTCGGCTTTCGCGTTCGCCTCGTCAAGGATCGCCTGCGCCTGCAGCTCTGCTTTATCGCGTGCTTCACTCGCTGCGATCTCAGCCGCTTTCACCCTATCTATTGTGGATAATGCCATAGTATCACCACCATATAGTGTATTTCAATTCTATATAATACCCTTAATCAGCGAAATAGTCAAATGTTTTTTACAATTTTTGTGCAAAAAAATCATATTGTCATGCAGAATTGGTCTATTCTGCCGTATGATGCACCAAAACGCAAAGGTCATCCGATTATCCCGTTTTCAACAGCCGTTCCCTATAAGCGCACACTATCTCCGCTTATCGGCGCGCATCACACGCAATATTACAGGATCCCAAGGCACTCCTTTGACAGAAGGCGCGGCGGCTTTGTGCCATAATGACTGCGGAGGGATCGCTACGGTTGTTTATGTGGATGTTCTGCTTTTTATCAATACCGTCGTGACCTACGCCGTGCTGATCACCGCTGAAAAGCTGATCAAGCGCGACGCAAAACCCATTCGGCTGATTGCGGCGGCGATGATCGGCTCACTATTCTCTCTTGTGATATTTATCGGGATCAACAGCGTACTGTTCTCCTTTGCCGTCAA
Organism: uncultured Ruminococcus sp.; assembly: GCA_902779225.1. Lineage (GTDB taxonomy): Bacteria > Bacillota > Clostridia > Oscillospirales > Acutalibacteraceae > Ruminococcoides. The sequence goes on from CACZAW010000049.1 coordinate 6,656, forward strand.
GGCGGTGTCATCCCTCCTGCTGTCTGCAATCGCTTTTCGGTTCGTCAGCCTGAGGGAGTATTTAAAGAATACGCTTGCTTGTATCGGCGTCAGCGTCGCATACAGCGGCGTTTTCATCCTGATCTACCAGCTATTCAAGCCGCCGAACATGATCGTCATCAACGACGTTCCCTACTTCGAATTCAACCCACTGATACTGCTCGGCAGTACGGCGGTCATTTACTTACTCCTGGCGCTCTTTCATAAATTATTCCGTGAAAGAATTAAAAGCACTGTTGTCAGACTGAGATTCACCGTTAACTCACAAGAGTATTCGTGTGTCGCAAAGGTAGACACCGGATGCAATCTGACCGAGCCGTTCTCCGGCGCGCCTGTGATCATCGCAGACGAAAAGGTATTTCGGATTACCGACGATCTACCGAAGCGCGTCATCCCCTATACGTCCGTCGGCAGCGCATCCATCCTGTATGCCGTCAAAGCGGATCGGATCGTCATCGACGGCGCTCCCATCGACAAAACTGTCTATATCGCCTCTTCTCCCATCGGAGACGACCATATCGAGGCGATCATCAATTCTGAAATCTTAAGGTGAGGAAAATGCAATTACTGAGAAATATGCTGTTCAAGCTGAGATTCATCCTGTTATCCAACAGCGTGTACTACATCTCCAACTCCGGCGCGCTGCCTCCCCCGCTGACCAAGGCGGAGGAAGAGTCGATTCTGGATCAGATCAGAAAGGGCGATGAAAAAGCCCGCGAACCGCTCATCGTCCACAACCTGCGGCTGGTCGTGTATATCGCGAAGAAGTTTGAGAACGCCAATGTCAACATCGAAGATCTGATCTCGATCGGCACTATCGGACTGATCAAGGCGGTCAACACCTTCTCTCCCGACCGCAACATCAAGCTGGCGACCTACGCCTCGCGCTGCATCGAAAACGAGATCCTGATGTTCCTCAGAAAAACCGGTCAGAGCAAATACGAGATCTCCATTGAGGAACCGCTCAGCACCGACTGGGACGGCAACGAGCTGCTGCTCAGCGACGTACTCGGCAGCGACAGCGACACGGTCTGCACCGATATCGAACAGGAGGTGGAGATCAACCAGCTCATGGAGGCGGTGTCCAAGCTGAACACCCGCGAAGCGATGATCATGGAGCTGCGTTTCGGACTGAACGGCAGCAAAGAGCATACCCAAAAGCAGGTAGCCGATCTGTTGGGTATCTCTCAGTCCTATATCTCCCGACTGGAAAAGAAGATCATTCGCAAGCTCAAGGAAGATCTCGAAAAAGTGATCTAGTATGTAAGGCAGGTACGCCGCTGAGTGTACCTGCCTTTTTCGGGTCAAATAAAGGTGCTGTCGCCGTTCATGGTCTCGGCGTTCTCTTCCCCGCCGTCAGCGTTATCCCCGGCGTTTTCCTCCGACGAATCGCTTGCGGCTTTATCATCGACGATGTTGTCGCCGTCATAATCGTCGTCGTTTTCATCGTCGATTTTGCCGTTCTCGACCATTTCGCTCATGCCTGTCATTGTCGGCTCCGGCGCGGTATCCTCGATCTTGCCGTATTCCTCGGCGTCCTCCTTCACATCCTCTTTGACGTCGGACACCGCAGAGGAAACCTTATCGGCAGCATCCTCTGCCGCACGCTTGGCACAGCCTGCCATTACTGCGGCAAGCAATACCGCGGCGCATAATAAAGAAAGCAGTTTTGTCATCTTGATAACTCCTCATAAAAAATTACCGCTACCTTCCATTCGGATAGTAACGGTAATAGTATTCTCAGAAATTGACAGATTATCAGGCGATCGGCAAATCTTTCAATGATACGGTGGTATCGCCGAGCTTCATGCCGTGCTGATCGTATTTGGAGATGACAACGGTATCGTCGGGCATATAATGCATCAGAACGGTGGTGCCGTCGGCAAGCTCCTTGCAGACGAAGCGGATATCGCCCTCTGCCGTCATACGAACGCCGTTGCCCTCGGGCTTATTGTTCTTCCAATTGCCGACATGGATCGAGCCGTCGCGGGAGCTGACGCCTACGCCTATGCCGTGACGGACGTTCTCCTTCCAGTCGCCGGTATAGCAAAGCGCGCCGTTCTTATAGAAATAGGAACCGTATCCGGAGCGCTTGTCGTTTTTATAATGGCCCTCATAAGCGGTGCGATCCTCATCGGTCATGGTTCTGCCGTAGCCGGAGCGGTTGCCCTGCGCATCCAGCTCGCCGTAGTAGCTGTAGATCGCGCCGTCAGCCATGATGCGCTTATCAGGCTCAGCGGCAGTCTTTTCAGCCGGTTCTTCGGCGGCGGGCTCCTCCTGAGGAGCGGGTACCTTAACAGGCTCGACAGGCGTATCGACAGCTTGCTCGGGCTGTACAGCCTCCTCGATCGGTTCGGCGGGCGTACACTGCTCCGTCTCAGAAGGATCGACAAGGATCGTTTCGTCGGTATCCGGCTCTTCTGTATCTGTATCAGGCTGAAGCGCCTCGACCGGTACGGGCGGTTCCTTCTGCGGCGATTCCTCTGCCGCGACCGGTGACGGAGATTCCTCCGAGGGATCCTGTTCGCCGAATTCCATCGCCATGGTGATATCCAAAGCAGATGACAGATTGCGCTTGATATTGAAGTCCTTCGCCTTGATCTTATCCAGCAGTGGGGTGTCGTCGCCGACAAAGCTCTCTTCCCTGCTTTCTGCGGTCTCCTGCTCTATTTTTTCTTTTAAGGAATTAAAAACAGATAACTGGTCATCAGACAGAAAGCGCACAATTCCCTCGTCTGTCGAAGCGATCACCGTATAGTCGGTAAACTCCTCTTTCATG
>CACZAW010000050.1:0-9454 GCA_902779225.1 uncultured Ruminococcus sp.
GCGATTTTTTTATAGTCGCGCACATCATAGCCCGCGTACATAAACGGCGAGTCATAGATCGGGTTGATCCAGATGGCGTTGCAGCCCAGCTCCTTGATGTAATCGAGCTTCAAGGCGATGCCCGTCAGATCGCCGATACCGTCCGAATTGCTGTCATAAAAGCTCTGGGGATAGATTTGATAAAATACGCTGTTCTTTAACCAGTCAGTCATGCTGATACCTCCGTTTCAGTAAATGGGAAAACCGAATCAATTCTAAGTAAATATTACACATTCCGACAATTGATGTCAACAGGTTCACGCCACTTTATCACCATTATTTTCCTGCGGAATAGGATAATAATACCATCCAGTAAAAATCACTTGAATCAGCCCGCTCTCAGGGCTATGATTTGCTTGTAAGGGCAACGCCCGGTATGAGGGAACAGGCTCCCTTTGGGAAAGGGAGCTGGCTGCGCAGCAGACTGAGGAATTGTATCAATGGGGTGCGGGCAACGCCCGCCCGTATGCTGCTGCTTTCCGTACACAGGAGGGATCATATGACGATAGACCGCTTGGGCGAGGGCATGATCCTCGTCACCCTGATGCAGGATGATATGAGCCGATACAGCCTCGATTTCAACGCCTCCGCCGAAGGCGAGGACACCCGCCGCGGACTTACACGGCTGATGCTCCGTGTCGGCGAGGAGTGCGGGCTGGATCACCGCGACAAATGCTATCTGATCGAGGCGCTCCCCGGCAAAGAGAGCTGTCTGCTGATCATCTCCGTGCGCTCGAACAAACCCCGCCGCCGCTGGCGTATCAAGCGCGAAAATCAGCAGGAGTGCTGTCGTTTTCCGACGGCGGACGATCTGCTCGACTGGCTGAGCCGACCCGAAAGCGCCCGCTTTTCCTATGCGTTATACGAGGTCGGATGCAGCTATTACCTCATCCCTGAGTATCCATTGTCGAATGCCGATCGCGGATTGATCAGCGAGTTCGGCGTCGTCACGGACGAAAGCCCGATCGCGATAGCCCGCATCCGCGAGAACGGCAGGCTTCTGCGCGAGCACAGCCGCCGTCGCCGTCATCCCAGATACATATCCAGCGCCGCCATATAAGCGGCGGGGCTGTGACTGTCGGCAACGCTGCATCGCGGGATTCCCTGCGCCGGAGAGAGCAGCGCGCCGATATCCATCCCGCTCATCAAAAAATCGCTCAGATCCGCAAAGTCCGATACCATCGCGCCCATCATGATATCGCCGGTGCTTTCGTCCGCTTCATCGGCGAGCAGCTGCGCGACCGTCAGCATATAGTCATACAGGGCAAGCTCATGCCCGCCTACCGGATATTTGCGCTCATAGTACGCGTGGATATTGGGCGCCAGCCGCATCGCCGCGCATAGAAAGCCCTCCGCCGCTTTGCCGTCAGAAAAACCGATATATTCCTCGCCCGTAAGGATCCTGTACCGCTTGCCGATATCCGCGCAGTCGGACAGGCTGATGGTGCGTCCGTATTTGGTATAGCCCCATCCCGCGAGCGGGATACGGGTAAAGAAGTCCTCGTCGCGCACCAGATTGAAGATACTGCCGTAACGCGCGCCTTTGACGGATGCACAGGTATTCGGTGCGCCGAAGGTGTATCCGCGCACCGCGTCCAGCCCGTACCGGTCGCACAGCCGTTTCGCGAGGATGTTCGCGACCGCGCCGCCGCGGGAGTATCCCGTCACCAAAAACCGTATCATATGCTTCGGCTGACGGACATACAGATAATCGGTCAGCCTTTGTTCGGCATATTCCGCGGCTCTGAGAAACCCCAGATGCTCCGTGCCGTAGCCGACGTCAAAGTTCGAGTACCATTCCTTACCGACGGTCGGTCTTGTGACGACAGCCGCCGTCGTGCCGCTTTTATCCTCCTTGAGCGCGAGCGCCAGCCCGGTCTTGTCGATATTGTCGCCGTCATAGGCGAGGAACACGATCTTGTCATATCCCAGCTCCGTCAGATTTTCCTGCAGCATCGTCTTATCGGCTGCCGACATGGCGAGCGCCGCCGCATACAGCGCGGTCTGCGCACGGAACATCCCGCCGTCACCGTCAAAATCCAGACCGTCCGTTTCCACGGCTGACAAACATTTTTTCCGACTGTCCTGCTGCGCGGGATACACCGCCTCAATCCGCTTATTTTCCGGCTTTATCAGCATATTACATCATTTCCCCCGACTTTATCTCGTAAATTTTTACAAATTAATTGTTGACACAAATTCAAATAATGCTATAATTGATATTGTGCATACAATACAATATGTATTGATTCTTTTTCTACGTAGGAGGCCAATCATAATGAAGAGAGTATTAGCGCTTGCGCTGGCGGCAATGATGGCGCTGACCGCCATGGTACTGACCGGATGCGATAATAAAAAGGATGACGGCTCCGCTGCCGTATCGGCTCCCGAGGGAGCTGTTGCCAACACCACCCCCGACGGCGTCACCACCAGTTTCTATAAAAATGAAAAAGACGATCAGGGCAGAGTTACCCGCACCTATAATTATAATTCCAAGGGCGAGTTGCTCGGTTCGACCGCTTATGAGTACGACCAGTACGGCAATGATATCAAGACCGTCATGTACGGCGCGGATGATGAGATCAAGGCGCAGATCAAGTTTGAAAAGACCCCTGAGGGACTGGAGACCAAGCGCACCGACGTCGACGCAAACGGCGTTATCACCAGCATCATCACCACCGAGTATACCGATGCCAAGCAGATCAAGTCTGTTCACAGATATAACGGCGACGGCACCCTGAAGACCTACAGCGAATACGAGTACGACTCTAAGCAGAACCCCACCAAGTGTACGACCTATGACGCAAAGGGCAACGTCAAGCACTATACGACGTATGTGACCGACGAAAAGGGCAACACCACCGAGTACGAATACGACGCCGAAGGAAATCTGATTTCCACCAACTGAGGCTGAATAACAAAAAAGAGCAGGAGTGAAAACTCCTGCTTTTATTATGTCCCGTTTTATGAAAAATATGTTTAATTTCATTCTGTAGGGGACGCCTTCCCGAAAAGCCTCCCTTTCCTAAGGGAGGTGGCTCCGCAGGAGCCGGAGGGTTGACGAAACCTTTCCGTCAAAGCTCACTATCCGCAAAACAATCAAACGCTTCCCCAAAAGCCTCCCTTAGAAAAGGGAGGTGGCTTAGCAGGAGCCGGAGGGTTGATGAAACCTTTCCGTCAAAACTGACTATCCGCAAAACAATCAAAACGCTTCCCGAAAAACAAACCCCTCCGAATATCCTCCGGAGGGGTAAATTATCACAATGATTCACACAGCGCTTTCAATTCCTCGATCGCAGCCTTTGCGTCCGGCGCGCCGAAGACCGCCGTCCCTGCGACACAGATATCGACGCCTGCTTTGGCGGCAGCGGCAATGGTATCCTTGGCGATCCCGCCGTCGACCTCGATCAGTGTGCCGAGCTTTCTTGCGGCGATCTCTTTGCGCAGCATTTCGACCTTCGGCATCATGTCCGCCATAAAGCTCTGTCCGCCGAAGCCCGGTTCCACCGTCATCACCAGCACCATATACAGCCTGTCAAGATACGGCAAAACGGCGTCGACGGGCGTGCCCGGCTTGACGGCGAGCGCCGGCTTGACGCCGCGCTCCTCAATCAGCGACAGCGTTTTGTCAATGTCGCTGTCACATTCGACGTGGAACGAAATGATATCGGCGCCCGCATCGGCAAAGTCGCCGATATACTTGTGCGGCTCACTGATCATCAGATGAACGTCAAAGGGCTTTTCGGTATATTTTCTCAGCTTTTTGATGATCGGCGCGCCGAAGGTCAGGTTCGGGACAAAGTGTCCGTCCATGATATCGAGGTGCATCCAGTCGGCGCCCGCCCGATCCACACGGGCGATCTCCTCGCCGAAAATCGAAAAGTCACAGGATAATAATGAAGGTGCAATCAACATGACAGTCTCCTTGTTTGATTACAGGATACGGGTTACGGGTTACGAGTTACGGGTTACGAGATACGAGTTACGGGTTACGAGTTACGGGATACAGGTTAATGTGATTCTAGACCGCTAACCGTTATCCGGTATCCTGTATCCGGTAACCATTCTACGGTCTCCGTATCAACTCTGCTATGATCGTAGCGGCAGTCCAGAAAAGGATGTAGATCATCAGCTCGACGACCGACAGCCGGGCGACCGATGAATACAGCGCGAGCGTCGCACACAGCAACACGCCCAGAATCAGCCCGAACATCTCGATCACGATGCCGATCGTGATATTGGATTTCAGCCCGATACAGCCGCCGACGGCACGTGCCAGCGACGCGACCCTTCCGCGGGTGGCAAGATAAGCGCGCGAGGTTTCCTCGACTCGTGAGGTGACCTCGTCGATCGTGTTGGCATAGCCGGTAGGCATGATTTTGACCGAGCGATAAAAGATCCCGTAGGTCTCGGCGATCATCTCGGCAGTGACGTTCGGATCGGGCGTGCTGACGACAAACGCCAGTCCGCTGCTCTCGGCACGCTGCAGCTGCGGCATGGAGATGTTAGACGGCAGATAACGGAGCAGCAGCATGGCGACTGCCTGTCCGGAAACAGCGATATAAGCGACCTTTCTGTCCTTGATCGCCGTACCGCGGTCGGGGATCGTGATGTGATAGCGATTCATCAGCGCCATATTGCCGACGAGAACGCGCTCGCCGTTGATCCAGCCGACCAGACCGCTTTTATCCTCATAGATCACGCTTTCCACATCGGGCAGCCTGCCCGAGTTCTCCTGGATCAGCTCGTCGAATACCGGCGCGATCGGCGATCCCGCTTCCTTCAGGATCGCGGCTGCCATCAACAGGTTTTCGTCGACGCGCAGCGATTGATAGGGAACCAGCTCGTCAAGGCGCACACAGCCCTTGGGGAACAGCTCTGCGGCAGAGACCATCACGGCGGAGGTGTCGCAGAATTGCCGTACCGAGGGATATCCCGCGACCATCGCGCCCTCCTTGAGCATCCTTCTGCTGAACAGCAGCATGGGGATGTTGCCCGCCAGCAGCGCGGTGAACGGCACGCTGATGCACAGCATCACCGCCAGAGCGGAAACCGTACCCGCGACGCTTTTAAAGACGAACGCGTAGACGATCGCGACGAACAGAGAGCTGATAACGGTGATCGGCGTCACCTTTCCCGATGCCTCCTCGCTGGGGTCGGGCGCATAAGAGATCTTTAAGAAATCCGACAAAAAGCGGGTAAAATGCTGATATGCGACAACGCCCTTCGAGGCGGTGGTGCCGCTGACCATCCTGCGGGCGGTCTCCTCGTCCTTGTAGATCTTCGCGGCATAGGCGGGCGAGTGAGAGGTGATAAAGCTGAAATTGCTCTTGACTCTCAGCGCCATCAGCAGCCGACCGAGCGTGTTGAGCATCAAAGCAAACGCCGCGACAAAGCTGTACAGATGGTGCTCGCCGTTGAGGAACGACGGCGCCGTAAACATCGCGATGATGCTTTGCAGCAGACATCCGGTATAGGCGAGCGCTACGCCGGTGTCGCAGTTTCCGCGAAAACGCATCAGCGGTCGCAGTCCGTCAAATACATAGCCGCGGGCGACGACGCCCATCCCGATGGTGAGCAGCAGGTTCACGCCGCACAGCAGGATCGCGCCGCCCGAACCGATGCTTTCTCTGGTTTCGTCGGTCAGCGAGCCGATCATGATCAGCAGAACCATCGAGGTGATCGCGATCAATGCAAAAACACCGGTATGGATCGCCAACTTCTTGATGTTGGCGCGGATATCGTCCAGTACATATTTTTCATCCTCCCGACTGCTGTAGTCGGTGGAGGTGACGTTCGTTTTATTGGTTTGCGAGGCGACCCCGTGCGACAGCAGCGTTCCGATGATGCGGAAGAACTTCCCGACGGCAGAGGGCTTTTTCTTCTGAATGGGCGCGGGCTCCTCGTCAAAGTTTTCTCTGACTTCCTTCTGCTCCTTCTGTTCCTTCTGCTCCTTTTGCTGTGCTTTCTGCTGTTCTGCTTCCTCCTTGCGCTTTTGCGCCATCTGACTGAGGGTGAACAGCAGGCTTTGGCGGGGCTTGACCGCCTTTTGCATCGCGTGATAATCCTTAGAGATCGTCGGATCGTCGGATCGCAGATACTCGTCGTATTCGCTTTCGACGACCTCGGTGAATTTTCCCGCCTTCAGATATATTTTTTCGATTTTGCTGTCGTGCTGATAGACCGGAACGTGCGCCACGATCTTTTCGCCGGAGGACTGATAGGGAACGACGACCTTTGCCGACGGCGTATGGCGTTCCTCATATCGCTCCTTGTCATCGGCTCTGCGCTCATATTCACGCAGATTTTCCATCGGATCAAGGCTGATATCGATCTCGTCGATATCCTGCACATAGACGTTTCTCAGGCTTTTGACGTCGTTGATATCCTCGATGATATCCTCTGCGACGACCGCGTCCGGATCCAGCTCCGCTTTCAGCTCGACGTCTGGGGCGATCAGTTCGCCGCTCGATGAAAATTCCAGCTTTCCGCGAACCAACTCGCGTTTGGTAGCGGCTTTGCGTTTTGCTGCCTCCTCCTCTTCAATGGGAGCCAGCCTTTTATACTTGATGCGCTTGTCATGGGTGGAGTAGATCTCCTCCATGCCGTCGCTGTTGTTCTGAGATTCAGAAGATGATTCCGATGCGACCTCGTTGATATCCGTATATTCCTCCTGAGGCGGTTCTTCGGCGATCTCTTCCTTCGCCTTCATCGTTTCTTCCTCGGGTACGGCGGGACGCGCAGACTTGTCCTTGTCTTTGTCCTTGTCCTTGCGGAATATGCTCATGATCTCATCTCCTTTACTTAGTGAATGGTGCAGGGCTGCGGATAATTACGGCTGTCTTTTCTCCGCGATCTTATACATCAGGATCCCCGCCGCGACAGACGCGTTGAGGGAATTGATCCTGCCCCTCAGCGGCAGCGATACGATGACGTCGCAGTTTTCTCTGACCAGCCGCGAGATCCCCTTGCCCTCGTTGCCGATGACCAGGGCGACCCCGCCGGAAAAGTCGGTCTTGCAGTAATCCTGTCCGTTCATATCCGCGCCGTAGACCCAGATATTCTTTTCCTTGAGCAGCTCGATCACTTCCGTGATATTGTTGACCCGCGCGACGGGAACATACTCCAGAGCGCCCGCGGCGGCCTTATAGACGGTGTAGGTCAGACCGGCGGCGTGACGCTTTTTGACGATCACGCCGTGCGCTCCGGCACATTCCGCCGACCGGATGATCGCGCCGAGGTTATGCGGATCCTCGATCTCATCGAGAATGATGATAAAGGGATCCTCACCGCGCTCCTCGGCGAGCCGCAGGATATCGTCGACGCTCGCGTATTCCTTCATCGCGCACAGAGCGGCGACGCCCTGATGCGCGGCGCCCGCTGTCATATAGTCCAGCTTTTTGCGTTCCACCTGCTGCACCGGGATCCCCGCCTTTTTCGCTTTTGCGGCGATCTCGACCGCAGGGCCCGTCGTCTGACCCTTAGCCACCATGATCTTGATGATGGGTCTGCCGACGGAGAGCGCCTCGGTGATCGGGTTGCGTCCGATCAACAGCTCATCGGATGCATACTTTTCGTCGTTTTTTGGATTATTGTTAGCCATAAACGGACACACCTATACATGATATAGTATAATCGTACCTAAACAGTATACCATATATGGAACTGTCCTTTGCTTCTAAGTTAGAAAAAAGCGAAATTTCTGGAGAAAATTATCGCCCCGATTCGCCTATGGCCAATGCTTTTCGACCGCATTCTCCGGATAGCCGAAGACGCCGCTGACAGGATCGCGGAACAACTCGAGCTTCGGGGGATAGATCGTGAACGAAAAAAACATCAGATAGTACAGCATCAGCAAAAATACCGCCGGCGCAAAGTAATCCCTGAGCGGCAGTCTGCTTACGACCAGCTTGTAGGATAACAGCTGTGCGAGAGCGACGATGACCGCCGAGCCCGCGACGTCAATCCACCCGACCGCTTTTCCCGTCAGCGCCGTATATCCGCAGTGCAGGGCGATGATCCCGCCCATCAGCGCATACAGCCCCGCGCATTTTGCGGCGACGTAGCGGCGAAATTCCGTCTTGATCCATAACAGCTGCAGCAGCGCATAGCCGGCATACGCCGCCGAAAAGACCTTCACGTGTTCCCAGATGCTTTCATTGACCGCGCCGAACAGGATCGTCAGTGCGCCGGGGCCGAACAGGCTGAACACAAAATGCAGCAGCGTCGCCGCAGCGTATATCACAAAGCAGCCGACCGCCTCGGATACGGCGAAACATTTGTTTTTCATACCAAGCCTCCCGAAAAAACGCTCAATAACATAATATATGTCGGGGGTCTTGTACATTATTATCATTCGGAAATATACAGTTTGTATTATTCGTATTTTTCAATATAAATGTTGATAACTCTGTGGAAAACATGAATAACTCAGGTGGATTTCCTTAGATTTCACCTGAGTTATGACAAAATTGTTTTTATTTTTGACTTTTCCATAATTTATTTAACGGAAAAAAGCTATCTTCTTTTTGTGAAAAAAGCCGCGCGCGTTATACTCTCTGTAATATTTTGCTTGTCAATCGTTTCAAAGAAAAAAGCGCCGCACTTTTGAATTTCCTATCAAAATCGCCGAAAAAAGCGGAGCGATTCCTCGCTCCGCAGGCTATTATTCTAAACAAAAACCAGATTGTTGAACAGCAAACTGACGATGCTGCCGTCAAACAATCCGAGGATGATCCCCGCGAGCACATCTGAGAGGTAATGTACCCTCAGATACAGCCGCGAAAAGCTGATCAGGCAAGCGACGACCACCGCCGGGATCCAGAAGTACGCCGGACAGTTCCAAAAGGTGACGGCAAAGGCGCAAAAAGACGACGCCGTATGACCGGAGGGAAAGGAGTTGTCCTTAGGCTTGTTGATCTTCATTTCCTCCTGATCGATCAGATTCGATGGTCGACCGCGGCCGACGGCTTTCTTGATGATCACCTCTCCGATCAGGTAGTTGACGCCCAGCGAGACGATCAGGATAATGCCCGTGTTGCGATAGGTTTTCGAGATCACGAATGGGATAGCAAGCGCGATCCACCAGATGAGCGCTCCCGTGCCCGCGTAGGTCGATAACACCATCAGCCTGTCAAGAAAGGGACAATGTATTTTGGTGATGCTGTCGGTCACCTTGTAGTCCAGCATTCTCATTTTGCGAAACATAATAGTACCTGAATCAGTTATTCAAAATTGTCATTGCGAAGCCCTTTAGGGCTGTGGCAATCTCAACCGATTTAAAAGGGTATAATACCCCGCCCGAACAAAACGAGGAAAAAGTGTACGGTGGACACTTTAGTGCTTGCGCCGGGGAAGTTTATTGATCAAAGTCGGATTAATCAGCTTATCGGATGCATTATAGCATAATATCACA
>CACZAW010000050.1:9516-14020 GCA_902779225.1 uncultured Ruminococcus sp.
ATCCGAAAACGCTGTCAATATCACATCCGATAAATAATGCCTGCAAATCCGAAAAAAAGCAAAAAAATCCGCCGTCAAAAGACGGCGGGAAGTTAGCACAGATCAATCGTTGCGGCGGTTCTGGATCTCAGAGAGGATCGCGTCGATGTCCGAAGAGGTCGTCGAGGTATCGAGGCTGTCGTCCTTATCGGGATCCTCGGTAAAGAAGTCGTCGGTAACGTCAAGGTCGACACGCTCGGGACGCGCCGCAGACGCGCGGGAGCGGCGGATGGGCGTATCGCGGTCGACGGCTCTGCTTTCATGCTTGCGCGCCGGCGTCCTGCGTTCGGCTTTGCGGGAGGTATTTTCGGCGTCCTCGTCAGCTTTTCCGGCGCCCTTTCTCGCTTTACCCTTGTTGTTGGCGATAATATCGCCGATGGTCAGTCCGAGGAATCCGCATACCAGATACGATACCAGATAGATGATCGCGCCGGCGTCCATGTGATAGAGGAAGATCGACGGGATAAAGAAGATCGGCGCGACCAGACAGAGCCAAAAATCGCTTTCTTTATTGATCGCATAATGCGCGCAGCAGCAGCCCGCCGTCAGCGGCAGGATACCGATCAGCACCAGATAGGTGATAAAGGGAATCCTCAGTAGCAGCAGTGCCGGCAGCAGCAAAAATACAACGCCGATGATGATGATATAAGGCAAAAACGCCTTCAGCTTTTTTTCGATTTTCGATTCCATAAGAATTCTCCTGACAAATTGGTTTCTGTTTTTGTGTCACACCTATTATAGAGGATAGTAACCACAAAATCAAGATATAAATGATGATTTTTTCATAGATATTGTGGTTGACTTATCCCGACGCGCGGAGTAAAATAGTATTACGGTCGTGTTTGACCGAATCTGTTTATGAAAGAGGCGAGAATATGGACGCTGGAAGTAGCAGCGGCACCGGAGGGCGACGAAGATACTTTGCGATGCACGGCGTACGCTCCGCATACGTCCGTATTTTCGCGTGATTGAAAACTATCATTGTATCTTTTCCGACCCTTCTGCCCGTGGACTCCCACACCCAAATTCGGTAGGAGGTTATTTTTATGGAAAGAACCAACACAGTGAGCTTGTTCGAGACGATCTCGACCCTGCTCGAAAAAAAGCGGTATTCCACCCTGCGCGATATCCTCACCACCCTCAACCCCGTTGATATCGCGGCGGTATTCGAGGATCTGCAAAGCGAAAAGTCCGCGATCCTGTTCCGTCTGCTCCCCAAGGAGACGGCGGCGGATACCTTCGTTGAAATGGATGAAGAGACGCAGGAGCTGTTGATCAACGGCTTTTCGGATACCGAGCTCAAAGAGGTACTTGACGAGATGTACGTCGACGACGCGGTCGACCTGATCGAAGAAATGCCCGCGAACGTCGTCAAGCGTATCCTGCGCCACTCGGATCCCGAGACCCGCAAGGCGATCAACGAAATTTTGAAGTATCCCGAGGACAGCGCCGGCTCGATCATGACGACCGAGTGCGTCATCCTCCGTCCCAAGATGACCGTCGAGGAGGCGATCAAGCGCATCCGCCGTACCGGCATCGATAAAGAGACGATCTACACCTGCTATGTCGCGGATGATTCCGCTACCCTGATCGGTATCATTACGATCAAGACCATGCTCCTCGCCGATGAGGACGAGGTCATCGAGAATATCATGGAGACCAACGTCATCGCGGTGAATACCCTCGACGACCAGGAAGAGGTCGCCCAGATGTTCAATAAGTACAACTTCCTCGCCCTGCCTGTCGTCGATAAAGAGAACCGTATCGTCGGTATCGTCACGGTCGACGACGCGATGGACGTCATGGAAGAAGAGGCGACCGAGGATATCCAGAAGATGGCGGCGATCACCCCGACCACGGACAAACCGTACGATAAGGTCGGCGTATTCGAAACCTATCTCAGCCGTATCCCGTGGCTGCTGATCCTGATGGTCTCCGCGACCTTCACCGGCATGATCATCACCGGCTTTGAGGATGCGCTTGCAGGCACCGTCGTGCTGTCTGCGTTTATCCCGATGCTGATGGATACCGGCGGTAACTCCGGCTCTCAGGCGAGCGTTACCGTCATCCGCGCGCTCTCGCTGGGCGAGATCGAGTTCAAAGATATCCTGATGGTCATCTTCAAAGAATGCCGCGTATCCCTGCTCTGCGGCGTGACCCTTGCCGCGGCAAACTTTGCCAAGATCATGCTGTTCGACCGCCTGGTCATGGGCAATACGGGCGTCACCCCGATGGTCGCCCTTGTTGTCTGTCTGACGATGATCGTCACTAGCTTTTGCGCCAAGCTGGTCGGCTGTACGCTGCCGATGTTCGCGAAAAAACTCGGCTTCGACCCTGCGGTCATGGCGTCTCCGTTCATCACGACGATCGTCGACGCGATCTCCCTGATGGTCTATTTCGGCATCGCCACCGCCCTGCTGCATATTTAATGATCTGAATCTGAAAAAAGCTGCTCATGGAGCAGCTTTTTTATGTTTATGGTAATACCATTATTTCGCATTCCGATTGATATATCTCGCTCTGCGCTTTGAGTACATGATCTTCTGCCCCGAGTACAGTCCGTAATACCCCGACAGCATATAGCTCAGGCAGATCGCCACCGCAAAATACAGCAGTCCCTCGCTGCCGAACAGCTCGATCGACAGCACCAGCGAGGCAATCGGACAGTTGACCACCCCGCAAAACAGCGCGACCAGCCCGATCGCCGCCGCAAACTGAGGCGGCAGCCCGATCCATCCGCCAATCAGCGCGCCCATCGTCGCGCCGATAAAGAAGGTGGGGATGATCTCGCCGCCCTTGTAGCCGAAGCCGATCGTGATGACGGTAAACAGTATTTTCAGGATAAAGTCATAGGGCAGGGCTTCACCCTGTACGACCGCCGCGGCGATGACCTCGCCGCCGATGCCGTTATAGCGCGTGCCGATCAAAAGCGTCAGCAGCGCGACGGCGCAGCCGCCGACGATCACGCGCAGATATTCGTTTTTGAAGAATCTCGCCGCCAGCTTATGCACCTGCTCCAGCGAGATGCAGAACGCCATGCTCACCAGAGCCGCCGCGACGCCGATCACCGCCACCAGCAGGATCGTCGGCACCGTCAGCGCGGGGATCTCCGTCAGCCGATACGCGGTCGGACGCAGTCCGCACAGCAGGGTCACGCCGTACGCAGTCAGCGCCGAGACGATACACGGCAAAAACGCGCTGTAATAGATGATACCGACCGAGATGACCTCCATCGCAAAGATGGTCGCGGTCAGCGGCGTGCCGAACAGCGCCGAAAAGAGCCCGCTCATCCCGCACATCACGGCGAGGTGCATATCCTTTTCGTCCAGCTTCACCCCGCGCCCGATAAAGCTGCCGATACAGCCGCCGAGCTGCAACGCCGCGCCCTCTCTGCCCGCCGATCCGCCGAACAGGTGGGTGATAACGGTTGAGAGGAAGATCACCGGCGCCAGAAGGATCGGCACCTTGCCCTCCTCGCGCACCGAGTTGATGATCAGGTTGGTGTCGGCGTGACCCGACAACTTGGTCACGCGGTATAAAAACGCGATGATCACGCCGCCGACCGGCAGCAGATAACACATCCACGGGTTAGCCGTCCTGAATTCTGTCACATAGGTGACTGCGTAGCGGAACCCCGCGCCCAGTCCGCCGCCGATCCCGCCGGTAACCAGCGCGATCAGCGTCCATTTCAAGAACGAAACGATGTATTGCCGTACCCGTGTCGCGTCATGCTTCATGGTATTTTTGAATTGCTCCATACTTTTCCTCACCTACAGTCACGCGGCAATCCCCTTGTCATTCCGACCGGTTGCAGGAGGAAGGGGATTCCCACGTCGCGGATAAGAGTCCGCTCCTCGGAATGACGCAATAAGGTTATTGTGCATAAAATTATACAGCCTTTTTCGTCAATATTCAATATATGTACGGAAATATTTTCTTGAATCTTCCTGATGCGTATGGTATGATATAGGTTAAGTCAGGTGATCAAAATGAGTAAATTATTCCGCAAAATAGCAGAATTCATGCAGGATCGTTACGGAAACGATAAACTGAATACATTTCTATTGACGGTGGCTGCAATTCTCTACATCATCAACATTTTTGCGCGCAGCTCGATCATGATCGTGATCATCATGCTGTTGATCTTTTGGGTCATTTTTCGCGCGCTTTCGAAAAATATCACCAAGCGCCTGTATGAGAACCGGCGCTTTACCGATATTTTCGGCGCCGTTGCGGATTTCTTCAAGCGCCAGTATCTGAAGATCCGCGATTTCAAGACCCACCGCTATGTCCGCTGCCCGTTCTGCAAGGCGCAGCTCAGGCTGAAAAAGCGCACCGGCGTCCAGCAGATCCACTGTCCCCGCTGCGGCGAAGACTTTAAAAAGAACATTTTATTCTAGCGAAATTGTTTCGAAAGAAACAGCTAAATTATCCGATGCTATCGGATAGCGAAATTTTTCGGAAA
>CACZAW010000051.1 GCA_902779225.1 uncultured Ruminococcus sp.
TCAGCTTCGGGCCGGGCTACGGGCTGTCCTACGGAAAAGGATTGAAAAGGGACGGCGGTCTGCCCAAGGGCGACTATACCGTTACCATGAGCCTCAACAGCGATCACGCGGTCGCCGAGGCTTACTATTACAATAATACATACACCTTCACGCTCAAGGTGCGCGACAGCTACCTGCTGGGCGATGTGAATAACAACGCCGAGGTCGATATCATGGACGCCACCGCGATCCAGCGTTATATCGCGGCATACGGAACGCTCGACGACGAGGCTATTCAGCGCGGATCGATCTGGGGAACCGTCCTGGACATCTTGGATGCGACCGCAGTCCAGCGCTTTTGCGCGAAATATGACGACGGCAATGCCGTCGGCGAAAAGCAGCTGTACGACTGACGACCGGGAACGATCGTAAAATAAGATGACAGATTATACCCTGATCAAATCAAAGCGAAAGACGCTGTCGGTCGAGGTGCGCGACGGTCGGGTGATCGTACGCGTCCCGAACCGCACCTCAAAGCGCGCCGCAGATGAATTCGTCCGCAAGCATGAGGACTGGATCGAAAGGCAGCTCACAAAATCCCGCCTGCAGGCGGAGCAGACGGCGGCTGTCGAAAAGCTGACGCAGTCGGAGCTGGATGCGCTGCACCTGCGGGCGCGGGAATATCTTCCCCGCCGGGCGCAGCACTATGCCGCTATGCTGGGCGCTGAGTTCAACCGCGTCACGATCCGCTGTCAAAAGACCCGATGGGGGAGCTGCTCGGCAAAGAAAAATCTCAACTTCAACTGCCTGCTGATGCTCGCTCCCGCCGAGGTGATCGACTCGGTCGTCGTGCATGAGGTATGCCACCTCAAGGAGATGAACCACGGCGCACGGTTTTATGCGCTGTTACGGGAGATCTTCCCCGCTTACGACCGCTGTAACCGATGGCTCAAGGATAACGGCAAGCTGCTGATGGCGCGCATCCCCGATAAACCGTAAACAGGAGTTAGGAATTAGGAGTTAGGAGTTAGGAATTAGAAATTAGGAATTAAAAATTGTCATTGCGAAGCCCGAAGGGCTGTGGCAATCTCAACCGATTATCTAACCACTAACCACTGATCACTGACCACTGATCACGGTGCGGGCAGCGCCCGCCTACAACTATTCACCCAATCAGCTAAATTGCCGCTTTGCGGCAGCGAAATTGCTTTACTTCGTAAACCAGCTAAATTTTGCGTCAAGCGCAAAGCTAAATTAAATTCGCCCGATAGCTTGCGAAGCAAATTTAGCTCCGACAGGAATTTAGCGTGACAAAGTCACATTTAGCTCGCTGACACGCGTGTCGGCGAATTTAGCTGTTTATTTTATAAACTATTCATTATTCATTATTCACTTTTTCTGTTACCACCCCGATACATTTGAACCGAGGCGATACTATGTCAATCCAACACTATGAACATACAGACCTGCAAACCAAGCTGATCGATGAGTTCTGCGACCGGATGCCGGGCGGCTACTTCGTCTATAAGGCGGAGGGCGACGAAGAGCTGATCTATGCCAATCAGGCGGTTTTTGATATCTTCGGCTGTGAGCACGAAGCCGAGTTCCGCGAGCTGACCGGCTATACCTTCCGCGGCATGGTCTACTCCTCCGATTATCCGGAGATTTCCGCGTCGATCCTCGAGCAGATCGCTGCAAACGAAAAGCATTACGATTATGTGGAATACCGTATCCGCCGCAAGGACGGGATGCTCGTCTGGGTCAACGACTACGGTCGTTATGTCGAGGATCCGGAGCTGGGCGGTCTGTACTACGTTTTCATTTCCGATATCAACAAAAAGCACAAACAGCGCGAAAATGAAGTCAGAGAGCGCGAGGCGGTCATTGATACCCTGACCCGCTTCTACAGCACCGTGTGGGTCATCGACGATATCGAGACCGAGCATTGGACGCTGTACTACTCGGATGCGGACGTTGTCACTGCCCATACGCAGGATGTGAAAGCGACGCTGACGGACGCGCCCTATACCGTCGCCCGCGTGCCGATGGTGCAGAATATGGTCGAAGAAGAGGATCGCGAGCGGATCCATAAAGAGCTTTCGCTTGAAAATATGCTCAGGGAGCTGGAGGATAAAAATCAGTTTACGGTGCAGTTCCTTCGCCGTTATGCGGACGGGACGCCGTCGCGCTATTTTCGCGTCGACGTAGGCAAGATCAGGCTGCCCGACGATCGCATCGGCGTGACGATAGGCTTCAAAGATATAGACAAGGATTACCGCACCACTATTGAAGCCGAGCGTGCGCTGGCGGCGGCGGAGCAGGCGAAGGAAGAGCAAAAGCGCCTGCAGACGCAGTACCAGACGGTCAAAGGCTTTGCCGAGCTGGTCGATTCGGCGACCTCGCTGCTTTCCCGTATACCCGCGATGACCTTTGTCAAGGACGCGGACGGGATCTATGTAGCGTGTAATCAGGCATACGCCGAACACGCGGGTATGACCTCGCCGCAAGAGGTCACGGGTCATGACGATTTTGAATTGTTCGGCGAAGAAAAGGCAAAGCATATGCTGGAGAACGACCGGATCGCCTTGGCGATGGATCGGCCGTATGTGTTCTTTGAGGACGTACCCACCGGCGACGGCTCCGAGATGCGCAGCCTGCAGACGACCAAGGTGAAATTCTTTGACAGAGACGGCAAGCCCTGCCTGATGGGAATGTGTGTCGACCTGACCGACCTGACGCGGATCAAGACAGCCGAGGCGGCAAGCCTTGCCCGCCAGCAGGAGCTGGAGGCGCGCCTTGCTTTGCAGGAGCAGCTTTTGGAGGAGCAGCGCCGCCGCGAGGAGCGCGACCGCACCATCACCGCGCTGGTTTCGGATTACCGCAGCGTGTATCATGTCAATCTGGATGAGGATGACGCCGTCTGCTTCCGTACCGATCCGGATGCGATCGACCAGCATCCCAAGGGCGTCCATTTTCCGTACCTCGAGAGCTTTTCGCTGTACGCCAATCTGTATGTCGACGAGCATTACCGCGACGAATTCCTGCGCTTTATCGACCCGGATACGATCCGCGTCGCGCTGGCTGACAACTTGACTGCCAACTATCGGTATCTCGTCAGAAGAGAAAACAGAGAGTATTACGAACGCATCAGCTTAGCTGTTATCCGTCCCGAAGGCGCCAAGGATCATTCCGTCCGTTCCGTCGAGCTCGGACTGACGGTCGTCGATAAGGAAATGCGCGATTCGATCGCCAAGAACGAAGCGCTGGCGGCTGCGCTCTCTATCGCGGAGGGTGCTAATAAGGCTAAGACCGCCTTCCTCTCCAATATGAGCCACGAGATCCGCACCCCGATGAACGCGATCATCGGTCTGGCGAGTCTGGCGCTGCAGGATCCGGGCGTCGGGGCTAAGACACAGAGCTATCTGGAAAATATCAACGAAAGCGCCCACCATCTGCTGGCGCTGATCAACGACATATTGGATATGAGCCGTATCGAATCCGGCAGACTCACCCTGCGCAAGGAAGAGTTCTCTTTCAAGAGTATGCTGGATCAGATCAACACCATGGTGATGGCGCAGTGCTCGGATAAGGGTCTGCGCTATGAGTGCCGGATCGTCGGCGACGTCAAGGAATACTATATCGGCGACGATATGAAGCTCAAGCAGGTGTTGATCAACATTCTGGGCAACGCGGTAAAATTCACCGAGTCGCCGGGAAGCGTCACCCTGACGGTAGAGCGCACGGCGACCTATGAGGATCAGTCAACGCTCAAATTCTCCGTCAAGGATACCGGCATCGGTATCAACCCGAGCTTTATCCCCAAGCTCTTCGATTCCTTCACGCAGGAGGACGCCACCCATAAGAGCAAATACGGCAGCACGGGGCTCGGCATGGCGATCACCAAGAATATCGTCGAGCTGATGAACGGCTCGATCTCGGTGACCTCCGAAAAAGGCGTCGGCTCCGAGTTTACGGTTGTCGTCACCCTCAAGAACAGCGATCACGGCGGCATGGTCTACGGCGTCAGCCCCGGCGATATGCGGGTGCTGATCGTCGACAGCGACAGGATCTCCGCCGAGTATACGCAGCTGGCGCTCGGCGAGATGGGTATCTATTGCGATACCTGCAACAGCGGTACAGAGGCGCTGCGGATGCTGGGCGTACAGTATGTCAAGCAGGAGCCGTATAATATGGTGCTGCTGGATTGGACGATGCGCGGCATGGACGGACTGGAGACCGTCAGGCAGATCCGCGAGCTGTACAGCATCGAAACCACCATGATCTTTTTAGCGTCCTACAACTGGGACGATATCAAGGATACGGCGATCGAAGCCGGCGTCGACAGCTTTATTCAGAAGCCGATCGTTGCGACCGACGTCATGAACGAGTTTGAGCGCATCGCGCGTGAGAACAATATCGGCACGATAGACGAGCAGCGCCTTCCCGAGCTGAAGGGCAAGCGCTTCCTGATGGCGGAGGATATCTTTATCAACGCTGAGATCATGAAGCAGCTGATAGAGGTCAAGGAGGCGTACCTCGATCATGCCGAAAACGGCAGAATCGCGCTGGAGATGTTTGCCGACAGCGAGGTAGGCTACTATGACGGGATCATCATGGATGTGCGTATGCCCGAGATGGACGGTCTGGAGGCGACAGCGGCGATCCGCGCGCTGGATCGGCCGGACGCAAAGACCGTTCCGATCGTTGCGCTGACCGCAAACGCCTTTGACGAGGACGTCCAGCGTTCGCTGCAGGCGGGAATGAACGCCCACCTGTCCAAGCCGGTCGAGCCGGAGCATCTCTATACGACGCTGCAGCAGCTCTTATGGGATCACCGCCGACCGTCGCAAGCAGACGGCGAATGAGGCGCGAAGCAAAACGCTTCTGCGATCATTCTTGATTTTTCCGTCGAACAATGGTAAAATAGGTATCGAACAAGACAGGAGGGATGACTCATGTTAAAAAAGAGAATCATATCGGGCGTGCTTGGCACCGCCTTGATATTCGGCTTCTGGACGCTGTTTGATTACCTGTACTCGACCTTTATCACCCGCAGCGGCTTCAAGTTTGAGATCGGCTCCAACCTGATCGCTCCCCTCGTTATCGGCGCAGTGATCTTCTTCCTGCTGATTCCCATGTATGATAAGGATATGAAAAAATCCCGCGCGAACTATGAACCGCTGCATGAAAAGCGTCACCATAAAGCGGGAGAAGAGAGAAGAAAATAATATCGATCGAGCGCAGATGCGGCATAGCCGAAGACTTTTTGATGATTGATAGATATAACCGCTGACGCTGCAGTTGGCGGTTATTCTTTATTCTGAATTGTCATTGCGAAGCCCTTTTCGGGGACCTCAAAACGCCCAGCGTTTTGGGGAGAGGAGAAATGACGGAGCGATACGGGAGCGGTCACGCCTGACCGCGCCCAATAAGCGCAGTCCATGACGACGACGTGGCAATCTCAACCGAAATCAATCGTCATTGCGAAGCCCTTTAGGGCTGTGGCAATCTCAACCGATTTAAAAGCCTTAACCGCACGGGACTGCTTGTGTGCGGACTGGACAACATCGCGTCTGTGTGGTATGATATATAGAATAGGTCATGATCCGGACAGTCGATTACCGCGATCATGTGTTGACATTTTGCAGGAGATCGGTGCATGAAAAAGATTATCATTTTTGTCAATGCGATTATTATGGCTGCCATATTGATCTTTGTTGTACTCTACTCCAGATATGAAAGCAAAGATTCTTATGCAAGGCAGATCGAGCATTTTGAAAATATAACCGTCACCATGGAGCAGGTGACACAGAATTATCTGGAAGGCGAGCAGGGGATCTGCGACGTCTGGGCGCATTATATCAACAACCGATCCATGACGATGGAAGAGGCGACCGCTTATGTCCGCGGCTCTCATGTGCTGCCGAACGCCTCGGCGCATCTGATCGCCCTTGATACGCTCACCGGTTTGTCTACCCGCCCAAGGCAGGGTACAGATGACGACTATGCCGTTTCCTATGACCGGTTAGGACTCTTGGAGGGCATGGACTGGGCTGATGAGCTCGGCGGGGTGGTCAATGTTTCCCGTGCGTATACCAACCCGATGAACGGCGAGCAGTCGCTTGCCTTCTGCAATAAGATCACGCTGAAGGACGAGAAGAGCAAAGCTCCCGTGGATGCGATCCTGATGCGCGTGATCCCCATCTCGGAGCTGGAGAAGAAATGGGTTTTTCCGCAGGAGGAGTTCTCCAACGCCGAGCTGACCATGATCGACTCCGACGGCGATTATATCCTCAAGGGCTACAGCTTCAAAAACTCTAACTTTTTTGAATTCTATAAATCCTATAATCCGTCGGATCCCGCGTCATCAAAGGAATTGTTCGACATCATCACCTCGTCGACCGGCTCCTTGGCCATGAACAACTCTCACGGACAGGAGTGCATCCTTTGCTTTACGCCTCTCGCCGATACCGTCGGGTGGACGCTGCTGGGCTTTGTGCCGGCAAAGGATCTCGAGGTGGATACCGAGAACTGGCTGTTGATCGGGGTCGTTTCCGCAGGGTTGCTGATCCTGTTCCTCTGCGACCTGTTCTATATGCTCAGCCTGAACAAGCGGCTGCAGGTCACCGCCAAGGAAGCGGAATTCGCCAGTAAGGCAAAGACCGATTTCCTTTCTGCCATGTCCCACGATATCCGCACGCCCATGAATGCCGTCATAGGACTGACGACCATCGCCGAGAATAACCTCGGGGATGTGGCGTCGACTAAGGAAAGCCTCAGAAAAATCAGGCTTGCCAGCAATCATCTGCTGACGCTGATCAACGATATTCTCGATATCTCCAAGGTGGAGAGCGGAAAGCTCAAATTGAGCCCGCTCGAGTTCTCTGTTGCGGAAACGGTCGAGAATCTTATCAACATTTCGCAGCCGATGATCAAGGAAAAGAATATCGATTTTGACTTCCATATTAACAATATCGAAAAGGAATATCTCTATACCGACCAGCTCCGTCTGAATCAGATCTATATCAACATCCTCTCCAACGCCGTCAAATATACCGAGGCGGGCGGGAGCGTGCGCGCAGAGCTGATCGAGGAAAAGAGCGACCTGCCCGACTGCGTGCGGCTGACCTATATCGTCGCCGATACGGGCATCGGCATGAGCCCCGAATACATGGCGACCATGTATCAGCCCTTCTCACGCCAGATCGACAGCCGCGTCAACAATATTCAGGGCACCGGCCTCGGACTGGCGATCACCAAGCAGATGGTGGAGCTGATCGGCGGTACGATCGACTGTCAGAGCGAGCAGGGCAAGGGAACGACCTTTACGGTCGTGCTGGACATCCCCGCAGCCGAAAAGCAGCGGGATAAGATGCGCCTCGAGCCCATGGACATCCTGGTGGTCGACGACGATGACAGAACGCTGCAAACGGCTGTCGAAGCCATTGGCGCGCTAGGCGCGTCGGCAGAGCAGGCGCACAGCGGTCAGGAAGCGATCGCCATGATCGAGCAAAAACGTCAAGCCGGACAGGCTTACGATATCGTCATCGTCGATTCAAAAATGCCCGATATCGACGGTGTTGAAACGATCCGCCGCATCCGTTCGGATGCAGGATCCGACAGCCCGCTGCTGTTGATCTCCGCCTATGACTGGTCGGATATCGAGGATAAGGCGAAAGAGGCTGGCACGAACGGCTTCATCAAAAAACCGTTTTTCCGCTCCACGCTCTGTGACAGGATCCGCGATCTGATGGGACACGAATCCGATTCCTGTGAGCCGGAGGACGATTATTCCGATCTGCACGGACTGCATATCCTGATCGCCGAGGATAACGACGTCAACTGGGAGATCATCTCCGCCATGCTCGCCATGTACGGTATCACCTCCGACCGTGCGGAAAACGGACGCGTCTGCGTCGATATGATCAGCTCCGCGGCAGAAGGCAGCTATGAGCTGATCTTCATGGATGTGCAGATGCCTGAGATGAACGGACTCGACGCGACCGCAGCGATCCGCAGACTGGAGGATCCGTGGGCGTCCTCGATCCCGATCGTCGCTATGACGGCGGACGCATTCTCCGAAAACGTAGCGGAGTGCTTGAATGCAGGAATGAACGGGCATATCGCAAAGCCCGTTGATATCAATTTAGTCATCAAAGAGATCCGTAGGATCAAAGAAAGAAGGGAATCATCTTGAAAAAGATAATCTGTATCATTTTAGCGGCGCTGATGATCCTTGCGCTGACCGCGTGCGGCTCTGAGAAGCAGAAGGAGACGACCGAAGAAGGCTTCAAGCCGGCTCTTGACAGCTCCGCCGAAGGCAGGATCACCGTAGCCGGCGGCTATGACAACTTTGAGGCGCTGGAAACCGAATTCGACCGCTTCAACGAATTCTATCCCAATGCCGAGCTGAAGTTCACCAAGGTCGACGACTATAATAATATGATCGGCACGGTGCTGGACGGAAACGACGCTCCCGATATCTACGTCAATTACTCATGGATGTACGGCAGGGATCAGTATAAATCCTCGATCGACCATGCCGAGGATCTGTCCGATCCCGCGCTGAAGCTCGATCTGGACTGCATCCGCAGCAATATCATTCTGAATACGGGCGACGGCACACTGCCGATGGTGCCGGTCTTTGCCAACACCTACGGTATGCTCGTGAACAACGACCTCTTTGAAAAAGAGGGTCTGAGCGTTCCGACCACCTATCAGGAGCTGGTGGATGTGTGCAAGGCGTTCCGCGATAAGGGCTACAAAAACCCGCTGATGGGCTTTACCAATGAGGAGACCACGTCGCTTTTCACTCTGGCGATCTATCCGTTCTTCTGCGGCACCATGGCGAACGACGCAGAGGCGGTCAAAAAGTTCAATGCGCTCGATAAATCTGCCGGCGAGTATATGCGTCCCTCTCTTGAAAAGGTACAGCAATTCCTGAAGGACTGTCAGATCGACCTTGACGCCTGCTCTGAGATCGAGAACAACTATGAAGCCGTGATCCTGCGCTTTTTCGAGGGCGACGTCCCGATGATGACCTGCTCCGGCGACACCGTATCCGGCACCAAGAAGAGGGAGAGCCGTTCCGAGGCGTTTATCGCCAACCCCTTTAAATACACCTTTGTTCCCGTTCCCATGACGGACGAAGGCGCCTACTTCCTCGATATGCCGAATCTGCAGTTCTCCGTCAACAAAGACAGCAAGAATCTGGATATGGCGAACGAATTCATGCGCTTTTTGATCACATCGCGCGAGCTGAACGAGCTGGCGCAGAACAAGGGTCTGATGTCCCCGACCAAAGACCTGTCCTTCAACAGTATGTACGCCGCGTTCGGTGATGTTCCGGAATCCCGCATCATCTCGCCGGAAGAGATCACAAGGCGATCGCAGGCTTCGGCACCTATACCAAATAACCACCGCCTCGCATCAAATATCTCAATCAAAATACAGACAAAAGGGGCTATCGCACTAAGAACGCGATAGCCCCTAACTCGTGTCATCCTGAGCAAAGCGAAGGATCTTACAGTTCAATTCATCCGATTATGGTACACCTATCATGTGTCATCTGACGGAAAATCGAGCACTTTCAGATTCTTCGGCGACGCCTCAGAATGACATTTTTATTTTGCGACAACTCATTTTCTTTTTCAATAAACAAAAACTGCCCCGGTTCACCGGGGCAGCAAATGACAGCGTTATTTCCGACTGACCGTTCGACGATCAGTTTCTTCTCTCACGATGATGACGGGGGCCGCGGCCTCTGCCGTCACGGCGGGGCTTGCGATCCTCATCGGGATCGTTCTCGGGGGTCATGCCGTCTACCTCGATCAGAACGTCGCGGCGGCTGAGGTTCAGTCTGCCCTTGTCGTCGATCTCGAGAACCTTGACGCGGATGACGTCGCCGACGTTGACGACGTCGGTCACATGCTCGGTGCGCTTGACGTCGAGCTGGCTGATGTGTACCAGACCCTCCTTGCCGGGAGCGATCTCAACAAATGCGCCGAAGTCCATGATGCGGGTGACTTTGCCCAGATACATTGCGCCGGGCTCGGGATCGGTAGCGATGGTCTGGATGATCTCGATCGCGCGCTGGCACTTCTCAGCGTCCAGACCGGCAACGAATACCTGACCGATCTCGCCCTCTTCCTCGATGTCGATCTTACAATCGCACTCCGCCTGGATCTCCTTGATGACCTTGCCGGACTTGCCGATGACCTCGGCGATCTTGTCCGCAGCGATGGTGGTGGTGAACATCTTGGGAGCATAGGGGCTGAGCTCGGCACGAGGCTCGGCGATCGCCTTGAGCATGACCTCGTCGAGGATGTAGTTGCGTGCAGTATGGGTTTTCTCCAGCGCTTCCTTGACCATTTCGGGGGTCAGACCGCTGATCTTCAAATCCATCTGGATGGCGGTGATGCCTTCCTTGGTACCGGCGACCTTGAAGTCCATGTCGCCGAAGAAGTCCTCAAGACCCTGAATGTCGACCATGGTCATCCAGCGCTCGCCCTCGGTGATCAGACCGCAGGAGATACCGGCTACCGGAGCCTTGATCGGAACGCCCGCGTCCATCAGGGCGAGGGTGGAGCCGCATACGGAGCCCTGAGAGGTGGAGCCGTTAGAGGACACGACCTCGGATACAAGGCGCAGGGAATAGGGGAACTCTTCCATCGAGGGGATGACGGGCAGCAGCGCTCTTTCAGCCAGCGCGCCGTGACCGATCTCGCGTCTGCCGGGGCCTCTGGAAGGACGGGTCTCGCCGACGGAGTAGCTCGGGAAGTTGTAGTGATGCATATAGCGCTTTTCGGTCTCATCATCGATACCGTCGAGCAGCTGCATATCGCCGACGGTGCCGAGGGTCACGATGGTCAGTACCTGAGTTTGACCTCTGGTGAACATACCCGAGCCGTGTACGCGGGGCAGGATGCCGACCTCGGACGCGAGCGGACGGATATCATTCATGCCTCTGCCGTCGACGCGCTTCTGCTCGTCGAGCAGCCAGCGGCGGACGATGAACTTCTGGGTCTTATACAGACACTCGTCGATCTTCGCCTCGGATTCGGGATAGATCTCGTCGAATTTCTCATGAACAGCCTCGTAGATGGGCTTGAGTCTTTCGTCGCGGACGGTCTTGTCGTCGGTATCGAGAGCGGCCTTGACGTCCTCCTCGGCGAACGCCTTGATCGCCTCGAACATATCGTGATCCGGCTCGTTGGACGGATATTCAAACTTGGGCTTGCCGATCTCGGCAACGATGCCCTTGATGAACTCG